>DASVNL010000761.1:0-13755 GCA_036383875.1 Thermoanaerobaculia bacterium | reverse complement strand
CGAGCACGGACGGCGCGACCAAGACCGCGACGAGCGTCATCGTGCAGAACACGAACGGTGACGACGGCGGCAACGATGACGGGCCGGCGGCGCGCGAGTACGAAGGCACGGTGCGCAGCGCGTCGGCGACGCAGCTCGTCGTGTACACGTCGCGCAAAGTCGAGGAGACGTTCGTCCTCACGGCGGAGACGTCGATCCGCAAAGGCAACACGCCGGTGCTCGCGACCGACATTCAAGCCGGATGGCGCGTGCACGTGAAGGCGACGACGAGCACGGACGGCGCGACCAAGACCGCGATGAGCGTCATCGTGCAGAACACCAGGTGAACCAGGTACGCCGATCGGAGTGACGGACGATCGCGTTGGATGTGGCGCGCAATCCCCCGGTTGCGCGCAGGGCGGGGTTCAAGAAACCGGCGGCGATGGCCGCCGGTTATTTTTTATTGTCAGGACTTTCTTCCGCAACCATGCTTCCGAAAACTGCTATCATCCCGGACGTCCGCATTTCAGGTCCCGGCATTGACGTACCAGGGGTGGGCGTGTGCCGTGGGTTTCGTACATTCAATGGGAAGAGGGTTGCGATGACCGCTCGTCGGGTTCGTTTTTCATTTTTGCTGGCAGTTCTCGTGCTCGTGCCGTGCTTTGCCTCGGCTGCGACGAGCGAGTTCCGCGTGCTGTTCGACGCCGACAATAATCCGGCGACAGGCTGCACCGTCGGCACGATGTCGGGCGTCGACCAGGTGTTCGTCACCCAGGCGACGAACGAAGAGGCCACTGCCGCCGTCGTTCGCACGCACCGTCTGATCTGCACCGCTGGTGCGTTCGGCGAGCCGGTCGACGTCAACGCGACCGGCTGGCCGGCTGCAATCGATTCCACGAACGCCATGATGACTGTTGAGACGCGCGTGCCCTTCACCGCGTTTCAGGCATCCGGCCTTCCGCCGACCATGCGTATCGGATTCGTTGCCGTCACCGGCAGCGCCATTCAGTCCCTCCTCACCGGTCCGGCCGGGGGAGTGCTGATCTTCCCGCCGGACACTCCGGGCCGCCGCCGCGCGATCGACTTCGGCGATCCGCGCGTCTTCGTCCTCAACGGCATCATGGATGACTGGGGCACGATCGACGCGATGTCGTTCCGCGACCTCAGCGCGAGCGACAACGGCTTCCAGTTCACGCGCGCCTTCGCGTTCGCCAACTCCGCCGATCAGTTCATCTACTTCTCCTTCCAGTCGCGCGCCGGCACCGGCACGGGACCGACGGCGAACGACGACGACTACGTCCGTCCGCAGGGCCAGTCCCTCGCGATCCCCGTCAACAAGGGCGTCCTCAAGAACGACGTCGATCCGAACGGCGAGCCGCTGACCGCAACGAAAGTCAGCGAGCCGAATCACGGAACCGTCACCCTCAACCCGGACGGCAGCTTCCTCTACACGCCGACCACCCCGGCCGCCGTGCAGGAAGATCACTTCACCTACACCGCCTCGAACAACACGACCACGTCGAACACGGCGAAGGTCACGATCGAGGTCAACGAGAAGCCGAAGGTCAAGAACGGCACGCTCAGCGTCGCCGAGAACGTTCCGAACGGCACGGTCGTCGGCGTCGTCGACGTGACGGACCAGGCCGGGGACGCGCACACGTTCCAGATCACCAGCGGCAACACCGGCGGCGCATTCACGATCACGGCGTTGCCGAACGGCGACGGCCAGATCAGCGTCGCCAATCGCAACGCGGTCAACTTCGAAGTGAACCCGGTCTTCACGCTGAATGTGAAGGTCACCGACGAAGGTGGCCTCAGCGACACGGGCACGATCACGATCAACGTCACGAACGTGAATGACGCACCGACGGTGCAGAACGACTCGCGGAGCGTGGCCGAGGATCAGATCCTGTCGGTTGCGGCGCCGGGGCTGTATGCGCTGGCGAACGACGAGGACGGCAACCCGCTGACCCTGTCGATCGTCTCGAACGGCGCGCACGGCGTCGTCACTCTGAATCCGGACGGCTCGTGGAGCTACGACTCCGATCCGAACTACAACGGTCCGGACAGCTTCACGTGGCGCGCGTACGACGGCACCGTCTTCTCCTCGACCGCGACGGTGAACATCACTGTGACGCCGGTCAATGACGCGCCGACCTTCACGGGCGGCGGCAACGTCAACTCGCCGGAAGACACGTCGTACAACGCGGCGTGGGCCACGGGCATGAGCGCGGGTCCGGCCGATGAAGCTGGTCAGTCGCTGAGCTTCACCGTCGTCGCTGCGACGCCTGGCCTCTTCGCCACGCAGCCGGCGATCGATCCGGTCACCGGCAACCTCTCCTTCATCCCCGCGACGAACGCGAACGGCTCGACCTCGGTCGACGTCACGCTCGTCGACAACGGCGGCGGCGCGAACAGCTCGGGCACCGTCACCTTCACGATCACCATCACGCCGGTCAACGATCCGCCGAGCTTCGTCAAGGGCGGCGACCAGAGCGTCAACGAAGATGCGGGTGCGCAGATCGTCAACCCCTGGGCGACGGCGATCAGCGCAGGACCGGCCGATGAAGCCGGCCAGAACCTGACCTTCAACGTCACCGGCAACACCAACCCGGGACTCTTCCAGATCGCTCCGTCTGTCGCGAGCAACGGCACGCTGACCTACACCCCGGCGGCCGACGCGAGCGGCACCGCGACGATCACGATCACGCTGAGCGACGACGGCGCCCCGGTGGCGACGTCGGGTCCGCAGTCCTTCACGATCACCGTGAATGCGGTCAACGACGCGCCGGTCAACACCGTGCCGGTCGCGCCGCAGGTCATCAACGAAGACACGCAGCTGACGTTCAGCGTCGGCGGTGGCAACGGCATCCAGATCGGCGACACCGACGCGGGCGCAGGCTCGCTGCAAGTCACGCTCGCCGCGACTAACGGCACCCTGACCGCCGACACCGGCGCGGCCATCCTCAATAACAACACCGCCACCGTGACGCTCACCGGCACGCTGGCGAACATCAACGCGTCGCTCGACGGCCTGATCTTCACGCCGGTCACCGACTACGCGGGCGGCGCGCAGATCACCGTCACGACGAACGACCAGGGCAACACCGGATCCGGTGGCGCGCAGCAGGACGTCGACATCGTCACGATCACGATCACCGCGGTCAACGACCAGCCGGCCGTCAACGCGGCGACGTTCACGCTCGACGAGAACAGCGCGAACGGCACTGCCGTCGGCACCGTGACCTTCACCGATCCGGACGCGGGGCAGACGCACACCTTCGCGATCACTGCGGGCAACACCGGCGGCGCGTTCACGATCAACGCGAGCAGCGGCGCGATCACCGTCGCGAACTCCGCGGCTCTCGACTTCGAGACCACGCCGACGTTCACGCTCACGGTCGACGTCACCGACAACAGCGGCTCGGGCAACGCCACGGGCTCCGGGACGATCACCGTCAATCTCAACAACATCAACGAAGCGCCGGTCGCGAATGACGCGACCTTCAACGTCGACGAGAACAGCGCCAACGGCACGGGCGTCGGCACGGTCACCGCGACCGATCCGGACGCGGGCCAGACGCTGACGTACGCGATCACCGCGGGCAACACCGGCGGCGCGTTCGCGATCAATGCGAGCAGCGGCGCGATCACCGTCGCGAGCACGGCGGCGCTGAACTTCGAAGTGACCCCGTCGTTCGCGCTCACCGTCACGGTGACCGACAACGGCACGGGCACTCTCTCCGACACCGCGGCGATCACGATCAATCTCAACAACGTCAACGAGGCTCCGGTCGTCAACGCGGCCACGGTCGGCCTCGCCGAGAAGAGCGCGAACGGCACGTCGGTCCACACCGTGACCTTCACCGAGCCGGACACCACGGGCCAAACGCACACGTTTGCGATCACCGGCGGCAACGCCCTCGGCGCCTTCGCCATCAACGCGTCGACCGGTGAGATCACCGTCGCCGACTCCGCCGACGTCAACTTCGAGGTCAACCCGACCTTCACGCTGACCGTCCAGGTCACGGACGCGGGTGCACCGGCGCCGCCGCTCAGCGGCACGGCGTCGATCACGATCAACCTCACCAACGTCAACGACGCACCGGTCGTCAACGACCAGACGTTCGCGGTCAACGAGAACAGCGCCAACGGCACGGTCGTCGGCACGGTCGCCGCGACGGATGAAGACGCCGGCCAGACGCTGACCTACTCGATCACCGGCGGCAACGCCCTTGGCGCATTCGCCATCAACTCCAGCACCGGCCAGATCACCGTCGCCGACGTCACCGATCTCGACTTCGAGACCAACCCGACGTTCGCGCTCACGGTGCAGGTGCAGGACAACGGCGCGGGCAACCTCACCGACACCGCCACCATCACCATCAATCTCAACAACGTCAACGAGGCTCCGGTGCTCGTCGCCGGCGGTCCGTTCAGCATCGCGGAAGGCAGCGCGAACGGCACGGGTATCGCGACGGTCGCCGCGAACGATCCGGACGCGGGCCAGACGCTCACGTACTCGATCATCAGTGGCAACACCGGTGGCGCGTTCGCGATCAACGCGAGCAGCGGTCAGATCACGATCGCGAACTCCGCAGCGGTCGACTTCGAAACGAATCCGACCTTCTCGCTGACCGTGCAGGTCTCGGACAACGGTGCGCCGGTTCTGAGCGACACCGAGGTCTACGTAGTGAATGTGCTGAACGCGAATGAGGCGCCGATCGTCAATGCGGCGACGTTCAACCTGAACGAGAACAGCCCGAACGGTACCGCCGTCGGAACCGTCACGTTCACCGAGCCGGACGGCCCGGGCCAGACGCACACCTTCGCGATCACCGCGGGCAACACCGGCGGCGCCTTCGCGATCAACTCGAGCAGCGGCGCGATCACCGTCGCCAACGTTGCCGCCGTCGACTTCGAGACCAATCCGACCTTCAGCCTCACGGTCGAGGTCACGGACAACGGCGCGCCGATCCAGACCGGCTCGGCCACCATCACCATCAACCTCGTCGACGCCAACGAGCCGCCGGTCGTCAACGACCAGTCGTTCAACGTCGATGAGAACAGCTCCGTCGGCACCGTGGTCGGCTCGATCGTCTTCTCCGATCCGGACGGCCCGACCGATACCTTCTCGATCATCTCCGGCAACGCGGGAGGGGAGTTCGCCGTCAACTCCGGCAACGGACAGATCACCGTCGCGGCGCCGCTGAACTACGAGACCGCGACGTCGTACTCCTTCACGATTCAGATCTCCGACGCCGGTACGCCGCTCGGCACCGACACGGCGGTCATCACCATCAACATCAACAACCTGAACGAGGCGCCGGTCGTCACGCCTGCGACGTTCTCGGTCAACGAGAACAGCGCGAACGGCACGTCGGTCGGCACGGTGGCGTACACCGATCCGGACGCGGGCCAGACCCACACGTACTCGATCACCGCCGGCAACACGGGCGGTGCGTTCACGATCAACGCGAGCACCGGCGAGATCACCGTCGCGACGTCCGCGGCGCTGAACTTCGAGACGACGCCGAGCTTCTCGCTCACCGTGCAGGTCGCGGACAACGGCGCGCCGGTCCTCAACGGCACGGCGACCATCACCATCAACCTCAACAACGTGAACGACGCGCCGGTCGTCAACGACCAGTCGTTCAACGTGAACGAGAACAGCGCGAACGGCACCGTCGTCGGCACCGTCGCTGCGTCGGATGAAGACGCCGGTCAGACGCTGACCTACTCGATCACCGCCGGTAACACCGGCACTGCGTTCGCGATCAACGCGAGCAGCGGCCAGATCACGGTCGCCAATCCGATCAACTTCGAGGCGCTGTCGTCGTACTCGCTGACCGTCCAGGTCCAGGACAACGGCGCCGGCAACCTCACCGACACCGCGACCATCACGATCACGGTGAACAACGTCAACGAGAACCCGGTCGTCACGCCGGCGACGTTGAACGTCAATGAGAACGTTGCGAACGGTACGGTCGTCGGCACGGTCGTCGCGAACGATCCGGATGCAGGCCAGACGCTGACGTACGCGATCACGGCCGGCAACACCGGCGGCGCGTTCGCGATCAACTCCGGCACCGGCCAGATCACGGTCGCGAACTCGATCAACTACGAGGCGCTCGCGTCGTACTCGCTGACGGTGCAGGTGACGGACAACGGCGCCCCGAACCTCAGCGGCTCCGCGACGATCACCATCAACGTCAATGACGCCAACGAGAACCCGGTTGTCACTCCGGCGACGTTCTCGCTCAACGAGAACAGCCCGAACGCGACGGTGGTCGGTACGGTCGTTGCGACCGATCCGGACGCTGGCCAGACGCTGAGCTACTCGATCACGGCCGGCAACACCGGCACCGCGTTCGCGATCAACTCCAGCAGCGGCCAGATCACGGTCGCGAACTCCTCGGCCGTGAACTTCGAAGTCACGCCGACCTTCTCGCTCACCGTGCAGGCGCAGGACAACGGCACCGGCAACCTGACCGGCACCGCGACCATCACCATCAATCTCAACGACGTCAACGACACGCCGGTCATCGGCAACCAGGCGTTCTCGGTCGCCGAGAACAGCGCCAACGGCACGGTCGTCGGCAACGTCGCCGCGTCGGATGAAGACGCGGGCCAGACCATCACGTACGCGATCACCGCCGGCAACACCGGCAACGTCTTCGCGATCAACTCGTCGACCGGCCAGATCACGGTCGCCGGCGCGCTGAACTTCGAAGGTCCGGATGATCCGTACGCGCTGACGGTTCAGGTCACCGACAACGCCGGCGTTCCGGCGTCGAGCAGCGCGACCGTCACGATCACCCTCCTCGATGTGAACGAAGCGCCGATCCTTCCGGACGCGACGCGCAACATCAACGAGAACAGCCCGAACGGCACGGCCGTCGGCGCGGTCCTGCCGTTCACCGATGAAGACACCGGCCAGTCGCACACGTTCGCGATCACCGCGGGCAACACCGGCGGCGCATTCGCGGTCAGCAACACCGGCCAGATCACCGTCGCCAACGTGGCGCAGCTCAATTACGAAGCCACGACGCAGTTCGTGCTGACGGTGCAGGTGACGGACAACGGCACGCCGAACCTCAACGACACGGCCACCGTCACGATCGACATCAACAACCTCAACGAGGCTCCGACCGCCGTCACCGACGCGTACAACGCCCTCGGCGGCACGTCGCTCCACATCGCGGGCACCGTCGTCGTCCCGGCCACGACCGTGGCGAAGACGGGCGACGTCAGTGCGTCGCCGCGCACCACCGGCACGAAGGCCAACGACACCGATCCGGACCTCATCCCGGCGTTCAACACGCTGACGGTCACGTTCGTCACCGGCTCCGGCGGCCCTGTCGCGGTGCCGGGTACCGCGACGACGACCAACGGCAGCGTGAGGATGGAAGCCGACGGCTCATTCATCTACACGCCGAATGCCGGCTACACCGGCGCGGATTCGTTCACCTACACCATCAATGACGCGCTGAACAACGCCACCGGCACGGTCAACATCGCCGTGGTCGGCCCGCCGGTTCGCTACGTCAAGAACAACGTCGCGACGGCCGGCAACGGTACGTCGGCGGCGCCGCATCAGACCCTCGCCGCCGCGATCACCGCGTCGGTCGCGGGCGAGATCATCTACGTCATGGAAGGTGACGGCACCGCCACGAACTACGGCGGTTCCAACCTCATGAAGGCCAACCAGAAGCTGTGGGGCCAGGGCATCGATCTCGACGTCACCACGACGACCAGCGTTTCGCTGCCGGATCTCATCGTCGCCACCAACCGTCCGCTCATCGGACCCGGCGGCGCCACTGAAACCGTGCGCATCGCGAACGTCAGCGGCATCGAAGTTCGCGGTCTGCGCATCGACGGCGGCACGACCAACGCCCTCGACCTCACCACGAGCGGCGGCAGCGGTGGCAGCGTGATCTTCACCGACAACATCGTCACTGGAGCCACGCTGGAAGCCATCGACGTCAACGCCGGCGGCACCGGCACGCACGCGCTCGACATCCAGAACAACACCTTCACCTCGGCCGGAAACGGCATCGACGTCAACCGCACTGCCGGAACGCTGACCGCCGTCGTCTCGAACAACCTCGTGACGTCGACTGGCGGCTCGGGCATCGTGATCAACGGCGGCGCCGTGGCCTCGTCGACGATCACGGGCTTCTCCGGCAACACCATTCACCAGAACACCGCCGGCACCGGCATCAACATCTCCAACGCGACCTTCGACCCGGTTGCTGGTGCGCCGTTCACGACGGTCACCGGCGGCGTGACGAGCGTCGGTGTTTCGGGTGATGGCGTCGGCACGAACGGCGTCCTGCTCACGGGTGTCGCCGGCGACCTCTCGTTCACGAACCTCAACATCTACGCGTCCAACGGCACCGGCCTCCAGGCCAGCGGTCTGGCCGCCTTCAACGCCGGAACCGGTACGGGCTTCCGCCTTGTCGCGAGCGCGGGCACCGACACGATCACCGCGGTCAACGGTCCGGCCGTGAACATCAGCACCGCGACGATCAACCTGACGCCGAACGTCATCACGACGTCCGGCTCGGCCACATTCGGTGTGAACCTCGACACCGTCGCCGGCACGTTCACCGCCGGCGCAAGCAGCGCGATCACCACGAGTAACGCCGCGGCCACCGCGTTCCGCGTCAACGGCAGCTCGGTCAACGCGACCTACAACGGTCCGATCACCGTGACCGCGGGCAAAGGCGTCGAACTGACGACGAACACCGGCACGTACACCTTCACCGGAATTCTCAACCTCAGCACGGGTGCGCTCGCCGCATTCAACGCTACGACCAGCGGCACACTGTCCTCGAGCAACACGGCCACGGTCATCAACACCACCACCGGCAATGCGCTGCGCATCACCGGGACCACGGTTGCAGCCGCGGGCTTCAAGGTCCGGACCCTGAATCAGAACGGCGGCACCAACGGCATCCTCCTCGACACCACCGGCAACACCGGCGGCACCATCGTCGTCAGTGGTACGGGTTCGGCGGGAACGGGCGGCACGATTCAGAACACCAGCGGCGATGCCATCTCGCTCAACAACGCTCACAACGCGTCGTTCAGCTGGATGAACATCACCAACGCCGCGAGTGGCGTGTCCAACATCGCGAACTGCGATCTCGACACCGCCAGCGGCTGCGAGTCCGGTGTTGATCTGACCGGCGCGTCGTCGAACATCACCATCGATCGCTTTGTCATCGACCACAACGACGGCGGCCAGATCGGCATCAGCGGCAATGCCGTCAACAACCTGACGATCACCAACACGCAGATCCTCGAGGTCGGAAACGCCAACGAAGAGTCGGGCATCCTGCTGGTCGATCCGCAGGGTGTGGTCACCATCACCGACGTCACGGTTGACGATCCCGCCGAGTACGGCATTCGCGTCTACAAGCTCGCGAACACCACGCTCAATCTGAAGCTCACGCGTGTGCTGGTTCAGAACAACCTGGCCAAGACCTTCGGAGAAGCCGGCTTCTCGATTCGCGCGGACGGCGGAACGTCGTACGTGCTCGTCGACGACTCCGACTTCCTCAACACCGACGGTCCGGGTGTCGACGGTCAGGCCATCAACGCCGCCATCCTGCACATGACCGTGCAGAACACGGTCTTCACCGAGAATCGCGCGCTGCCGTTCGCAGTGAACTTCACCACCGACAACACGTCGCAGGGCTTCGCGAAGATCACCGGCAACACGATCACTGACTGCGTGACGCCGGCGGATTGCAGTATCGCCCTCGACTTCGACGCGAACCGTACGTCGTCGCTGCACGCGATCGTCGCGAACAACACCATCAACGGCAGCGGCATCGGGTCGGCGATGGAGTTCATCGTCGGTGACGGCGCCACTGGCCGCGCCGAGGTGAGAGACAACAACGTGACGGTGAACGGCGGGGAGCTCGGCATGACCTTCCACGCCCGCAGCGAAGGCTTCGGCGGAAGCAACGGCCGTCTCGACGTCATCTACGAAGGCAACACCGTCAACGGTGTGAGCTCGGGCGGTCTGTTCAACCCCGGCATCCAGTTCCTTGCCGGCTCGAGCACCGGCACGCACGATCAGGATGTCTGCGTGAACACCTCGACGCTCAACGGCGCCGGCGGCAATACCATCAACGGCACGAACAGCCCGGGACTCACGCCGCGCTTCGAGGTCACCCAGCGCACCGGCACCTCGTTCTTCCTGCAGGGCTTCACCGGCACCGGTACGAACCAGGCGTCCGTCGCGGCGCACTTCGACTCGAACAACAACGCCGGCACGCTCGACCCGACGTTCGTTCGTCCGGCGGGTGGCACGGCGATCGTCAACTACGCGGCGGGTGCCTGCAACGCACCGACGACTCCGACCCTGCCGACGCCGTAGGATTTCACTGTTATCCAACGACGAAAGGGCGGCCTGATGGCCGCCCTTTTTGTTGAAGCGGGCGTGTATTTCTACTCATTGTGTAGAAATCCGCCTGGCCTCCCATCCGGCTACTCGGATTCCCCGGAACGCCGCAATTCTGTGCTTGCGCCAGACCGGAACTGACGCTAAATTGTCTGACATCGTCCGAGAGAGGCAGTGAACCCCCAACACCTTCACTGTGCTGACGCGTCCCGCGTGTGGGCGGGAGCTGATTCTGAGTTTTTCATTCGCAGGTCCGAACACATTCGAGTCTGAAAATATCCAAGCAGCTACCACGGAGGGGCTTTTTCAATGCGATCCCTGTCGGTCAGGCTTCTGCTGTCCTTTTTTCTGATTCTCGCCGGCCCCGCTCTATTGGCGCATGACGTCACTCTGAGCGGTACCCAGACGTTCGCGGCCATCGACGGCTCGTCGAGCGATCACGACGGGGCAGTCAACGGCGTGTTCACCGTCAACGACGGCAACCTCACCGTCAACGGCGTCGTGAACTGCAACGACACGTCCGGCAGCAGCGCCTGCGCCATGGCCTTCAACGTCAGCGGCAACCTGACGATCAATGCCGGCGGCGCGCTGTACGCCGAGAACCGCTCCGGCGGTGGCACGGGCGGCGCGATCACACTGACCGTCGGCGGCAACCTCGCCATGAACGGCAACGCGATCGTCTCCAGCGCTTCGCCCAGCTCGGGTGGCTCCGTCGGCGGCGCGATCACCGCGAACGTCGCGGGCGACGCACTCGTCGGCCTCGGCGCGACGATCGACGCGGGCGCAGCGAACGGGCAGGGCGGCTCGATCCTCATCGGATCGGCCGGCATCGTCACGATCGCCGGTAACGTCCTCTCCGGTCCGAGCCGCGTGGTCCTCGGCTCGCGTCTCACGGGCGACATCCTGAATGGCGGCGGCGGAAATCAGATCGGCGGCGCGATCACCATCGCATCGACGACGTTCCTCGAGCCGGCCATCAACATCCAGTCGACCGCCAACGTCGTCTCGCAAGGCGAGAAGCACGGCGCCGGCCCGGTGACGCTCGACGCGTGCGGCATCAACATCCTCGGTCTCGTCGCGGCGATTGCGCGCAGCGACTCCGAAGCGAGTGTGGTGATCCGCTCCGGCAAGGGCATCCTTGTCGACGGTCGCGACCTCGGCGCCACCGGCGTCCGCATGGGCCGCGTCCGCGCGGATGCAACCGCGGACGGCGCGATCGATCACTCCATCGACTTCTTTGCGGCCGAGGATGTTTCGATCCTCGGTCCGACCAGCGCGAACACCTTGTTCGCGGTGAGCGCGAACCCGGGCGCCAAGAACAACAAAGACGGCGCCGGCACGGTCCGCGTCATCTCCCTCGGAACCACCATCACCGCCAGCGGCCGCGCGATCATCGCGGGCCTCGACGGGAAAGGCACACAGGGCGGCACCATCGACATGGCCGCCGCGGACGATGTGAATCTCAACGGCGCGACCCTCGTCGCCGTCGGCGATTACACCAAGTCGAAGAAAGACAGCGCAGGCGGCACCATCCGCGTGCGCTCCCACTCCGCTGACATCACCTGGCTGGCAGGCACGGGCGACGTTCGTCCCGTCGGCTCCACGTCCGGCATCCCGCCTGCGGATCAGGGCAAGATCATCCTCACCGCATGCGGCTCGATCGACACGACCGGAAGCACGTTCCCGGTCCAGGGCGTCGCGACGAGCGTCCTGCCGGAAACGCACACCGGCGTTTGTTCGCCGGCCGCCCCGTCACTTCCGGCCGGCACTGACCCGCTCGTGACCTGCAACACCCCGCCGGTCGCGAACGACGTCAACGCGTCGACCAATGAAGACACCTCCGTCACCATCACGCTGAGCGGCACGGACGTCGACGGCGATCCGCTGACCTTCAGCATCGTCACTCCGCCGGCCAACGGCACCCTCGGCCCGATCGTCCCGACCGGTCCGAACTCCGCGACCGTCAACTACAGCCCGAACCTCAACTACTTCGGCCCTGACTCGTTTGTCTATCAGGCCAACGACGGCAACGGCGGCACCGACAACGCGACCGTGTCCATCACCATCGCGCCGGTCAACGATCCGCCGACCTTCCTCGTCGGCCCGACGGTCAACGCGCTCGAAGACTCCGGTCCGCAGACGTACACCAACTGGGTGACGTCGATTTCGGCGGGACCGGCGAACGAAGCCGGCCAGACCGTCACCTTCACGGTCTCGAACAACAACCCGAGCCTCTTCAGCGTGCAGCCGGCAGTCGCGTCGAACGGAACGCTCACGTTCACTCCGGCCGCGAACGCGTACGGCAGCGCGACGGTCACCGTCACTGCGCACGACAACGGCGGCACCGCCAACGGCGGCGTCGACACGTCGGCATCGCAGACCAGCACCATTAATGTGAACGGCGTGAACGACGAGCCGTCGTTCGTCGCCGGTCCGAATCAGACCGTCCTCGAAGACGCAGGTCCGCAGACGGTCGCCGGCTGGGCCTCGGCGATCTCCGCCGGTCCGAACGAGACGCAGGGACTCACGTTCGTCGTCTCGTCGAACAATCCTTCGCTCTTCTCCGCCGGTCCGTCGGTCGCGTCGAACGGCACGCTGACGTACACGCCCGCCGCGAATGCGAACGGCACCGCGACGGTCTCGGTTTATCTGCAGGATGACGGCGGCACCGCGAACGGCGGCGACGACACGTCCCCGACGCAGACCTTCACGATCACCGTCACGCCGCTGAACGACGAGCCGTCATTCACCAGCGGTGGCAACGTCACCGTCAACGAAGACTCGGGCGCGTACTCCGCCGCCTGGGCCACGGCGATCAGCGCCGGCCCGGCCGATGAGAGCGGCCAGTCCGTCACCTTCACGGTCAGCAACGACAACAACGCGATCTTCTCCGTGCAGCCGGCCATCTCGCCGTCCGGCGTGCTCACGTTCACTCCGGCCGCAAATGCGTTCGGCAGCGCGAACGTCACGGTCACGCTGTCGGACAACGGCGGCACGGCCAACGGCGGCGATGACACCTCCGCGCCGCAGACGTTCACCATCACGATCTCCGCAGTGAATGACGAGCCGTCGTTCACCGCCGGCGGCAACGTGACGGTGAATGAAGACAGCGGCTCGTACTCGGCAGGCTGGGCCACCGCGATCTCCGCGGGCGCCGGCGAAACGCAGACGCTGACGTTCGTCGTCACGAACGACAACAACGCGCTCTTCGCATCGCAGCCCAGCATCGACGCGTCCGGCACGCTCACGTTCACGCCGTCCGTCAACGCGAACGGTTCTGCGACTGTGACGGTCTACCTGATGGATGACGGCGGCACCGCGAACGGCGGGGACGACACGTCCGCGTCGGTCACGTTCAC
>DASVNL010000760.1:0-3261 GCA_036383875.1 Thermoanaerobaculia bacterium | reverse complement strand
CGTGACGACGTTCTCGGTGCTCAATCCAACATCGACGGCCATGAGTTTCGAGAAGCTCTTGAGCAGCAAACCCGCGCCGGTCACGAGGACGACGGCCATCGCGACTTCGATGATCACGAGCACGCCGCGTCCCGCCGTGCGCGTCGCGCGCAAGACGCCGCGCGTTCCCGCGAGCGCGCTGGCCGGCTTCACCGCGGACGTGCGGATCGCAGGAACGACGCCGAAGAGGATGGCCGCAACGAAGGAGACGAGCAGCGCGAATCCGAGGACCGGCAAGTTGACGCCGATGGTCTCCGCGCGCGGCAGCGACGGCGCAAGCGCGACGATGGTTTTCGTCCCCCACCACGCGAGCACCACACCCACCACGCCGCCGATCGTCGCAATCGCCGCCGCCTCGGTGAGCAACTGCCGCACGATGCGACCGCGCGATGCGCCAAGGCTCGCGCGGATGGCGAGCTCGCGATTGCGCGAGTCGGCGCGCGCGAGCATGAGTCCCGCGACGTTGATGCAGGCGATGAGCAGCACCGCGAGAACTGCGCCGCCGAGGAGGAAGAGGCGCGGGCGCGCGTCGCGGACCATCGAGTCGATGAGCGGCTCGACGAACGCGCCGCGTCCGACGTTGTCGTTCGGATACTGCTTCGCGAGACGTTCCGCGATCACGGTCATCTCGCTCTGCGCGCGCGTCACCCCGACGCCGTCTTTGAGGCGGCCGATGACGTACACGTTGTGAACACCGCGCGCGTCGCGAAATTGTGCGAGCGCCAACGCCAGTGGCGTCCAGACTTCCGAAGGTTCACGCGACAGCGACGCACCACGCGGCATCACGCCGACGACTTCGTGCGTCACGCCGTCGAGCGTGATGCGTTTGCCGATCACGTCGCGACGGCCGAAGCGTCGCTGCCACAACGCGTCGCTGAGGATCGCGACGGGCGCGGCGCCTTGCTTGTCGTCCGCGGCGACGAACGCGCGTCCCGCGATCGGCGCAACGCCGAGCATCGCGAAGTAGTCGTGCGACACGGCAGACGCGCTGATGCGCTCCGCTTCTTCGTTGCGCTCGGTGAGGTTGAGCATCCGGTTCGTCGTGCCCGCGACGTTCGCGAACACGCGCTGCTGCGATTTCCAGTCTTCGAAGTCGGGCGCCGATGCAGCTTCACGCTCGCTGTCGTTGTGGCGATCGGTTTCCCACACGCGCACGAGGCGCTCCGACTCGCGGAACGGCAACGGCTGCAGCACGACGGCGTAGAGGATGCTGAACATCGCCGTGTTCGCGCCGATGGCCACGGCCAGCGTGAGGATCGCCGCGGCGGCAAAGCCCGGCGACCGCGCGAGGTTCCGAAGTGTGAATCGCAGGTCGTGCATGACGGGTCAAACCTGCTGGCGCAACGCGAAGCCGCTCTCGCGCAGCTCGTGTCCGACGATCGGCAGTCGCTCTTCCTCGACCACGCGTCCGTCGAACATGTGGATGGTGCGATCGGCGTGTTTCGCGTAGCGCGGATCGTGCGTGACCATGCAGATGGTCGCGCCTTCGCGATTGAGCTCGCGCATCAGCGACATAACCGCCTCGCCGTTGCGCGAGTCGAGGTTGCCGGTCGGCTCGTCGGCGAGGACGATGGATGGGGTCCCAACGATCGCGCGCGCCACGGCGACGCGCTGCTGCTGTCCGCCGGAAAGTTGCGCCGGGTAGTGTTTCATCCGATGCGACATGCCAACGCGCTCGAGTGCGTTCTGCACGCGCTTCTTGCGTTCGGTGATGCCGAGGCGGCGGTACGTGAGCGGAAGCTCGACGTTCTCGTAGACGGTGAGATCGCCGATGAGATTGAAGCTCTGAAAGATGAAGCCGACTTCCTTGTTGCGGATGCGCGCGCGTTCGGCCGTCGTGATCTGCGCGACGGGCGTGCCGTTGAGCACGTACTCGCCGCCGGTCGGAGAGTCGAGGAGGCCGAGGATCGAGAGGAGCGTCGACTTGCCACATCCCGACGGACCGGCGATCGCGACGTACTCCCCTTCCTCGATGTCGAGGTGAATGCCCGAGAGCGCGTGCGTCTCGAGGTCATCGGTGTAGAAGATTTTCGTCACTGCCTGCAGGTGGATCATGCGTTCTCCTGGTTGCCGGTTGTCAGTTGTCGGTTGTCGGGAGAGATCCGATCTCGCGCCGCGTGAACCGCCAACTGCCAACCGCCAACTCATTTCAAGGCAATCCTGTGCTGCTCGCTCCACGCCGCCATGTCCGAGAGGATCACCTGATCGCCCTCGGCGAGGCCGCCGCGAATTTCGATGCTGCTCACCGAAGTACGGCCGATCGCGACGCTCGTTTGCACCGCCTCGTTGCCATCCGATGTCAGTTTGAACAGACCAACCGTCGCCCCGTCGCTGCCTTGCACCGGCCGTCCGACGTACAGCACGTTCTCGAGCCGCTCGAGCTCGATCACGCCGTCGACGGTGAGATCGGGACGCGCTCCTTTCGGGAGTGCTCCCTCGATCGCGACATCCACCCCGATCGTGCCGTTCTGCACGGCCGGATCGACGCGCGTGA
The DNA here is from genome assembly GCA_036383875.1 of Thermoanaerobaculia bacterium. GTDB lineage: Bacteria > Acidobacteriota > Thermoanaerobaculia > Gp7-AA8 > Gp7-AA8 > QHVT01. The sequence continues at coordinate 728 of DASVNL010000760.1, read as the reverse complement.
CGCGACCCTGCGCGAGTCCGTTGCGCGTGTCGATCTCGACGCGCTGGCCAACCGCGACGTCGCGCGCCTGCGTCTCCGCGATGCGCAACTCGGCCTTGAGCGTATCGGGACGTGCAACGCGCGCGATGTTGGTCCCGCTCGCAACGCGCTGTCCCACTTCGACGGGCAACTGCTGCAACACACCGTCGATGCCGGCGCGCACGAGGAGCGCCGTGCGATCTTTCTGTCGCAACTCGTCGAGCGCGCGCAGCTGATCGACACGCGCGCGCTGCATGGTCATCTCCGCGACAGCGGCTCTGCGCGCAATCGCAAGTCGCTTCTTCTCGATGTCGCTGCGCGTCGCGAGTTGTTCGGCGCGCGCCTTCGATCGCTTCAACGTCAACGCCGAGGTCACGCCGTTGCGCGCGAGCTCTTCGTCGACTTCGACTTGCGCACGCGCTTCGACGAGGTCGGCGTCGACGCCTGCCGCACTGGCCTGTTGCGAGAGGATCGCGCTTTCGAGCTCGATCTCGCGCTTCTGCAGTTCCGCCTGCGCCGAGCTCAGTTGCAGTTGCGCGTCGCGCGCGGCCTGCTCGACTTCGGCATTGCTCAATTCGAGGATCACCGTGCCGGCATTCACGGCGCTTCCCGGCCGCACGAGAATGCGTTCGACGCGCGCCTCGGTCTGCGCCGGAATCCAGCGCACATCCTCGGGCACGAGCGTTCCGGTTCCCCGGACCTGTCGCACC
>DASVNL010000759.1:0-7725 GCA_036383875.1 Thermoanaerobaculia bacterium | reverse complement strand
AGGCGTTCGAGGAAGATGCCCTGGTAGGCGCCGAGGATGCGGAGGGCGTGGTCGCTGAGATCGCGGTCGCACACGAGCTCCACGGTCTCTCCCTCGTAATCGAGGAACAACGCCGCGAGGGCGCCGTGCGTTTTGACGAGCAACTCGTCGAGGATCAGACGGAACACGCGCTCACTCCCACATCACCAGATACTTCCGCGCCTCGAGCGCGTCGGCCGAATTCGGCGCGACTTCGAGCACGCGCTGCAGATACTTCTTCGCCGTGTCGATGCTTCCCGACTTCTGCGCGGACAGTGCGAATCGCAACATCGCGGTCGCGGAGTCGGGATGCTTCTTCAGGTAATCGAGATACGCGCGGCCTGCGCCCTGCAGATCGCCGCGACGTTCGCGCAGCATGCCGCTGTACAACAGCGCCGCGTCGAGTGACGGATCGAGCGTGAGTGCGCGCGACAGCCATTCTTCGGCGTCGATCGCGCGTCCGAGCTTATCGAGCGCGATCGCGTTGTGATACGCGGCGTCGCCGCGCAGCGCGGAGCGTTCGTCGTTGTAGACGCCTTCGAAATCCTTCGACGCGCTCGCGAAATCCTGAAGCCGCAACCGCGCAATCGCCCGATTGAGCCGCGCCTCGGACAAATGCGGATTCAGCGCGAGCGCCTTGTCGAAACTCGCGAGGGCCTGCTTCGTCTCGCCGCTCAGCAGCAGCGCGAGACCGCGGACGTTCTCGATGTCCGCGGGAGCCGCGCCCGACGTCTTCGCGCCTTCGAGTTGTCGCAGCGCGGCGTCGTACTGACCGCGCAGGATGTACTGCACGCTGCGCTCGCAGACGGCGGACGACTGCGCGAGAAGGGGAGTCGCAACGACGAATGCGAGCACCGCCGCGATGCGGTTCAGGCTGCGCCTCGTACTTGCTCTTCGATCTGGATGTCGCCGCGCTTCACCGCGTTCACGAACGCGTCGACCACGCGCGGATCGAAACGCGTCCCCGCGAAGCTCTTGATCTTCTCGACGACGTACGTCAGCTCCATCGCCTTCTGATATGGGCGGTTGGTGGTCATCGCGTCGAACGTGTCCGCGATCGCCACGATGCGCGCCTGCATCGGGATGTTCTCGCCTTCGAGGCTGTCCGGGTATCCGCCGCCGCTCCATTTCTCATGGTGAAACTTCATCCCGGGGATGATGTCGATGAGCTGCGCCACACCGCTCATGATCGCCGCGCCTTTCGCGGGATGTTGTTTCATCACTTCGAACTCTTCGTCCGACAGTGCGCCCGGCTTACGGAGGATGCGATCGTCGATGCCGATCTTGCCGACGTCGTGCAGCAGCGCGCTGATGCGCAAGTCGCGCATTTCTTTTTCCGGCAGGCTGAGGTTCTTGCCGATCGCGATCGAGTAGCGCGCGACGCGCTCGGAGTGTCCGCGCGTGTACGGGTCCTTCGCGTCGATCGCCGCGGCGAGCATGCGCACGCTGTTGATGAACAGCAGGTGATTTTCGTGCGCGGCTTTCTTGAGCTGCGCGACGGCGGTCTCGATCGACGCCGACATGACGTTGAAGTTTTGCGCGAGCTGGCCGATCTCGTTGTGCGTCTTCAATTCGACGCGCTGCTGGTAATTGCCGGTCGCGATTTCGTGCGTGCGCGCCGCGAGGACGCCGATCGGACGCGCGATGCCGGATGCGAAAAGCATCGCCGCGCCGATCGAGAGAGCGAGCGCGATGGCGACCCACTGGATCGTCGCGCGCGTCATGCGCGAGACGGACGCGAACGCGACCTTCTCCGGCTTCTGCACGATCACGCCGACGTTCGGCGCGGCCGGTGCGACGGTGCCGAGGAGCTTCGTGCCTTTGTCTTCGTAGGAGAGCGTGAGTCGCGCGGGCGCCTTCGAGAAGTTCGCGACGATCGGGAGGTTCGAGAAGTTCGGGTGCTGCACTTCGACGCTCGGCTCGCTGTGCACGAGCACGCGGCCGTCGCGATCGACGATGAACGCGGTGACGTCGCCTTTTCCTTCGTCGCGAATGTGCGCAACGATGCGGCGCAGGCTGACCAGTCCGACGATCGCGCCGATGGTCTGCTCGCCGTCTTTGACCGGCACCGCGAGGACGATCGCGGGCTGGTTGGTGACGTTGGCGGTGAAGATCTGGCCCGTCGACGGATGGCCGCTCAGCGCGACGTCGCGCGCGATCTTCATCTCCGTCATCGCCGCCGCATCGAGCTCAGCGGGGATCGCTTCCGCACCTTGTCCCGACGTGTTGATCGCGCGGAGTGCGAGCAGGTCGCTTTCGGGCGTGATGAAGTCGGCGACCCAGCGCGTCTGCGCGGCGTATGCGAACGGATCGCTGCCGGCGGGCAGCGCTTTCTTCATCGTCACGACGCTGCTTGCAATCTGCGTGAGCTGCTGCCGGTTGTTGGCGAGGATGTTCTCGAGATCGGTGGCGATGCTGACCGCGGAGCGCGTCAGGTATTTCTTCTCCAGCGTCTCGAGCGACTCACGGTTGATGCCGATGAGGAAGACGTGAGAGACGATGAGCGGCAGCAGCCCCACGATGACCATCGCGCCGAGGAGCGTCCAGACGAGGCGCGGACGGCGGCGCGGAAGCGCGGGCGGCGGAGTCGGGGAGTCGGACATTTCGCGTGATTATAAAAGCCATGTCACTGGGCCTCTACTTCCACTTGCCGTTCTGCCGCGTGCACTGCACGTATTGTCCGTTCGCGATCTCGACGGATTTGGGGTTGCAGGATGGGTATGTTGGGGCGCTGACGCGCGAGTTGGCGGTTGGCGGTTGGCGGTTGGCGGGAGACCACCAGCCACCCACGACGGTTCCCCCGACAACTGACAACCGACAACCGACAACCGTCGACACGCTTTATCTCGGCGGCGGAACACCCTCGCGCACCTCGCTCGACAACCTTCGCCGCCTCTTCGACTCGATCCGCGCGTCGTACACGATCGCACCTGACGCTGAGATCTCCATGGAAGCGAATCCCGAGGACGTTACTGACGACGCGCTCGCGGCGTGGCGGAGCCTCGGCATCAATCGACTGTCGATTGGCGTGCAGTCCTTTCATGACGATGAGCTCGTCGCGATTTCGCGCGTGCATGACCGGCAGCGGGCGCTCGACGCGGTGAGTGCAGCCGTCGCGACGGGGATGCGCACGAACCTCGACCTGATCCTCGGGCTGCCGCATCAAACGCGCGACTCGTTTCGCGAGACGCTCGACACTGCCGTTGCGCTCGGTGCGGGGCATCTGTCCCTGTACATGCTCGATCTCGAAGAGAAGACGCCGCTCGAAGTGCAGGTCGCGCGTGGACGCGTAACCTTGCCTGAGGATGATCTCGTGGCGGATGCGTACCTCGAGGCGATCGAGCGATTGAGTACAGCAGGCTTGCAGCAATACGAGATCAGCAACTTCGCGCGTCCCGGCGAAGAATGCCGCCACAACCTTCGCTACTGGACGCGCGAGCCGTACCTCGGCTTCGGCCTCGGCGCACACTCCTTCGCGAACGGCGAACGCTTTGCGAACACGCGCGACATCCGCCGCTACATCGAGCTCGCACCGAACGCGCGCGACTTCAGCGAGCAGCTCGGCGAACTCGAAGTCCGCCGCGAAACCATCTTCCTGGCCCTCCGTCGCACCACGGGTATGTGCTATGAAGAGCTCCTGCAGCTCTGTGGACAGGAGGGTGTCGAATGGACGGAACGCGGACTAGAGGGTGGATGGCTGAGGCGGGTGGACGGGCGCGTGGCGTTCACGCCCGCGGGGTTTCTGCAAAGCAACGACTTCATCTCGCAGCTCTTCTGATTGCGACGCTGTTCGCGCTGCCGATGTTCGGGCAGTCGGCGTTCGGCAACGAGGACATCGAGTTCCAGCCCGGGATCACGCAGGACGAGTTCGCAACGTTCTCGCGACTCGTCGCGCAGGGCATCTACGCATCGCCGGTTGAGCCAGCACACGCGCGCGGCTTGTTCGGCTTTGACATCGGCGTCGCCGCGACGGCGGTTCCGGTCGACACGGAAGCGTCGTACTGGCAGCACTCGACGATCGACGACTTCACGGTCAGCGATCACGTGGCCGTGCCGCGCATCGTCGTCGCGAAGGGATTCCGCGTCGCGACGATCTCCGCGATGTACTCGAAGATCCCGGACACCGAGATCGCCGTTCTCGGCGGCGCGATCGACATCCCAGTCATCAACGGAGGCCTCGTGAAGCCGACGCTTGCGCTGCGTGGCTCGTACGCGCAACTCGACGGACTCGACAACTTCGAGCTCAAGACCTACGGCGTCGAGCTGTTTCTGTCGAAGGGATTCGGCCCGGTCACGCCGTACGCGGCGATCGGTCGCGCGCGCAGCGATGCCACGGGTCAGATCTCCGCGATCACCGCCGTCGCGATTCCGCCGCTGCGCGATGAGGCGGATTCGAATCGCATCACCGTCGGCGTGAAGCTCTCGCTGCTCGTTCCGAAGTTCGTCGTCGAGGCGACGCAGGGCGAGGAGCGCACGTACGCCGCGAAGATCAGCATCGGCCTGTAAAACGTGAAGCGGTGGCTCTCAGCCTGCCGGAGAGGGAGTCGGCGGGCTAAGAGCCCGCCGCTCCACTGACACGCGTTACTTCGCGCTCTTCTTCGTGGCGGGCTTCTTCGCAGGAGCCGCTTTCTTCGCCGCGGGCGCCGGCGCACTGGCCACTGCCGCTTTGATCGCGTCCATCGTGAACTGACCTTCCGGGCCGAAGCCCATGATCTGGCCGTTGACGATGAACGTCGGCGTGGACGCGATGCCGACCGAGAACGCGCGGCTCACCTGGTCGAGCAGCAGCGTGCGCTCGCTCTTGTTCGAGTAGATCTTGTTGACCGCATCCCAGCTCACGTCGTTGTCCTCGAGCCATTCCTTGAGAACCGCGTCGAAGTTGTTGCGCGTGCCGATCTGCTCCTGGTTCTTGAAGATGTAGTCGACGTAGGACCAGTACTTCGCCGGAGCGACGCGCTGCAACGCGCGCGCGCCCATCGCCGCCTGCACGGCCCACTCGTGATGCTCGAAGAGCGGGAGGTCGAGGCGGACGTAGTTGATCTTGCCGAGGTTCTTCTGGATCAGCGGCTCGACCTTGGCGTGCGCGTTTGCGCAGGTCGGGCACTGAAAGTCGGAGAGCTCGAGGATCTCGACCTTCGACGCCGCGTTGCCGCGACGCGCGCCCGTCGACGAGCCGAGCGCGTCGCGCAGGACTTTGGCCGGGTCGTTCGTGAGGAGGCCGCGGAAGCCGACGATCAGGAAACGCTCGGCGGAGTCGACGAAGCCGAGGTAGCTGAACGGGCCGAAGGGGGTTTCGCGGGTGATGCTGACGGACTTGAGACCGTCCGGCAGCGGGAACGGCGCGATCGTCGCGGTGACCGGCTTGCCGAGCATGCGCGACGCCTCATCGGAGATGCGCGCGGCGACCGGACGGTTGTCCTTCGCGAGCTGGATGATCGAGCCGATCACCACCTGCTGCGTTTTCTTCGAATAGATGAGGTACTTCTTCTGACCGCAGTACTGATCGGTCGAGCGCACCGTGACCGTGTAGATGCTGAACCCGGCAGGTGCGGCGCCGGCCTGAGGCTCGACGACGAGATTGCCGCCCGGGCAGCGGGCGAGGACCTTCTCCGCGTAGGCTTTCAGCGGAGCATTGGGGTCGGCACTCTGCGCGCTGGCGGTGAAGCCGGCGAGCGAGCCGACGAGAAAAGTCGCGACCAGAAGAGCTCGATTCATTCGCATCGTCGTCATTGCGCTGCGTTAACAGTGCGATAGCCGTGTTCAATCCACGACCGGACTCCTCCGGACACGTGAACGACGTTACGAAACCCCGCCAAAATGAGCAGGCGGGCCGCAAGCGAGCCGTCCGTGTCGTTGTCGCCGTACACGAGGACCGTCTCGCCCTGATACGGCAGCAGCTCGGGAAGCTGGCGTTCGATGGTGTCGAACGGCGCGTTGAGCGCGCCCGCGATGTGACCATCCGGGCCGCGATACACCGCCGGCGGACGGACGTCGAGGATCACGACCTGCCGCGAGTCGAGCATCATTTCATTCGCGATCGCGGGTGAGACTTCGGCGTAACCGCCGGGGGTCATGCTCACGCCGACGGTTTTGCAGCCCGCGAGCGACGCGCACAACATCGCGCCGAGAACCGCGTGTCTCCAATTCATAACGCCTCCAGTTCGAACTCGGCGCGCACTTCGCCGACCAGTGTGCCTGCGTGATTCGTGATGACGGGATTGCGATACGGCTCGAGCTCCGGCCGCGCGTCGAGGTCGATGCCGAGGAGATCGAGCACGCGGAGAATGACGGGATTGCGGCCGCGGTCCATCGACCCGTCATCGATTTTCAGCGCGATGCCGATTCCGCTTTCCGCAGAGGCAGCATGATGGGCGAGCGGCAGGCGCGCGGTCAATTCGCGCGCGAGATTCGGCGTGAGCGCCATCGCGTAGAACCCTTCCGCGCCTTCCTTGCCGAGCAGGTCGCCGTCGAACGCGGACATCAGCGGAGTGGTCATGCTCCAGTTGCCCGCGACGTAGTGCGGATACGTGGTCATTGCGGATACGACGCGCGACGTGCTCTCCGCGTATTGCTCGATCGAACCGGACATGAGCCGCGCGTACGCGAACGCCGTGCGATAGAGCGAGAGGAAGAACGCCGGAACGCCGCAGCCGTCGATCGCAAGCGGGATGTCCTCGGGCGGCACGTCGGCGAAGTCGGCGAGGGTGGAGCGCATGAGCACTTGCAGCGGATGCGCGCGCTCAATGTAGCCCGCGACCGACGTGTCCATCACTTGCGTCGCGAGCAACATCCCTGCGTGTTTGCCCGAGCAGTTGTTGTGCAGCGGCGACGCGGGCTCGCCCGACGCGCGCAGGTCCGCCGCCGACTTTTCATCGAACGGCAGATGGGCGCCGCACATCAAATCCTCTTCGTCGAACTCGCCCTTGCGCAGCAGCGCGGCGGCCGTCGCGACATGCAACGGCTCACCGCCATGCGACGCGCACGTCAGCGCGATCTCCTCCGGTGTCAGCTCGAACTCTTCGAGTCCGCCGTATTCGAGGAGAGGAATTGCCTGAAACGGCTTTGCTGCCGAGCGCAGACACGCGCGCAAATTCGGATCGCCTGCGTATGCGAGCAACGTCCCGCGCGCGTCGACGATCGCAATGGACCCGGAATGAACCGACTCCAGGATCCCGCCGCGATAGACACGGGTGAGAGGAACGCTCATGCGAGCGGCAGTCTAACGCTGCGCGGCGCTTACGCGGTCGCCGCCGTCCCGCTCTCCGCGCCGATCGCCTCTTCCTCGGTGCCGTAGATCTTGAACACCGCGTCGAGCTTGGCGAGTTTGAGGAGCTTGAGGATGCGCTCGGACGGGTTGACGAGAATCAGCTTGCGGTTCTGATTCGTGAACTTGCCCAGATATCCGACCAACTCGCCGATGCCGGTCGAGTCGATGTAGTCGATCTTCGTGAAATCGATGATGACGTTCGTGCTCTCGTTCTTGAGCACGGTCTCGAGCGCGGATGAGAAGAACTCGGCGCTCTCGCCGAGTTTGATGAGGCCTTCCACGTAAAGAATCGTGAAGTTTTCCGTGTGTTTCTTTTCTACGATCACAACCGACCTCCGAACCGAATCATAGGCCGTCAAGCAAACGGACTGCCACAACCGAGTTCATCCCTCCAAATCCGAACGAGTTGCTCAAAAACGCACTCGCTTTCGACTCGCGCG
>DASVNL010000758.1:0-3781 GCA_036383875.1 Thermoanaerobaculia bacterium | reverse complement strand
GGCGGTTGGCGGGAGACCGCCACCCATCCGCGAGTGAGATTCGTGCGAACCGCCAACCGCCAACTGCCAACCGCCAACTGACTCATGATCACCTGGTTTCTCTTCGACCTCGGCAACACGCTGATCAAGCTCGCGTACGAGCGGGTGCTGGAGAACGTCTGCCGCGCGTCTTCGATTCATCGCGACGAGCTCGTCGGGTTGCTCGAGGCGCCGGGCGCGTATCGCGATCTCGAACGCGGGGCGGTCTCCTTCAAAGACTTCTACGACTTCATCGTCGATCGCACCGGCTATCGCGGATCGGCGCGCGATTTTCGCGAGTTGTGGAGCGACTTCTTCGACGGTCCGATTCCGGGCGCCGAAGACTTGCTCGATCGTGTGCGGAAGAAGTATCGCGTCGCGTTTCTGTCGAACTCGAACGAAGTGCACGCGGACCTCATCCCGCGCCAGTTCGGGAGTCTCTTTCGCCGCGACGATCGCTTCGTCTTCTCGTATCGATTCAAAGTCGCGAAGCCGGATCCGGAGATGTTCCGGCGCGCGCTCGAAGTCATCGGCGCGCTGCCGCAGCACGTCGTGTTCGTCGACGATCTGATCGAGAATGTGCTCGCCGCGCGCAGTGTCGGACTGCGCTCGTTTCAGTTCGTCGATACCGAGTCGCTGATTCAGGAGCTGGTCCGGGAAGGATTGCTATGAACGCCCATCTGCGCAGCATCACCGAGATGAATACCGCGTGGTTCCTGAACAGCGTCGACGGCGTCGGCGAGGAACAGGCGTGGAATCGCACCGCCGACAACGCGAACAGCTTCGGCTTTGTCGCGCTGCACGTTGCGAACGCGCGCTACGGCCTCGCGCGTCTCGCCGGGTTGGACGGCATCGCCAATCCGCTGCAGCCCTACATGAAAGACGTGAAGACCATCGACGACCTGCGCGAACAGCCGACGATCGCGCAGATCCGCGATGCCTGGACCGCGCTCGCGCCCGAGTTGCACGACTACGTCGCGATGGTCGACGTCGAGCGCCCGCTGGAGCATCGCTTTCCGCTGGACGACAAGACCGTTGGCGGCCTGCTGCTCTTCATCATCCACCACGACGGCTATCACGTCGGACAGCTCTCGATGCTCCGCAAGACCCTCGGCCTGTCCGGAACGAAGTTGATGCGCAGCTAGTGCACGCGCGCCAGGCCGTTCTCCACGGTCTGCGACATCTGATCGTTGCCGTACCACTGCTTGTGAAACTCGAGCAGAGCGTCGCGCTCGTTCGACTGACCCGCCGCCGGCGTTCCCTTGGATGTCCGGAACAGACGGGCGAACGAATAGAGCACGTAGTCGAAGTTGCGCTTCGAGTACTCCTCGCCGAGCTTCGTAAACGACGCGCCGTCGATCGAGAACTTGGTCGTGCCGCGATAGGAGAGGTCGACGCGCGAGTAGCGCTTCGCTTTCAGCGTGCGCGCGAACTCGAGAAACGCGGTGTGCACGTCGATCGGCGTCTGGCGCACGCTCAACTCCTTGAGGTCGTACACGACGACGCCGGGGATCACCCAGTATTGATAGTGCGCCGAGACTTTCATCCCGTTGAACGCGGCGTTCTCGCGCAGGATGTCGTTGACCGGCTCCTGCAGGAGGAAGAGATTCGCGGAGTAGCCGATGAGCGCGGCGACGAGCGGTGTGCCGACGAAGATCAGTTTGCGATTGCGCAGCGCGGGCAGGGGAATCGCGACGCGCTCGAATTTCAACTGGCGCTTAAGGATCTCGCCGATGCTCGACTTTTTTTTCGAGCCGGGGCTCGACGGCGGTTCGACGGGGATGGCGTAGTACGCGATGGAGAGCAGCAGCCCCGCGGCGATCGACAGCACGCCGACCGGACGGAACACGAGCAGCGCGCCGAGTCCGAAGAGGTACATCACCCAGCTCGCGTAGTTCACGCGCGAGCGGATGCGCTGCGCGCGCTCGCGGAAGAACTCTTCGTCGACGACCTCCGAGCAGTGACGGCAGCGGATCGCGTTCGCGGCGATCGAGCCGCCGCAGAAACGGCAGGTCGCGCCGTCCTGGTCGCTGGAGCGGCGGCGCTTGACCGCAAGGTCTTCAGAGCGGCGTTTCGGGGCGTGGTTGAGAAGCAGAAGTCCACAACTGGGACATGCGGCCGCCTCCGCTTCATTCAACGCATTGCATTCGGGGCATCGCATGCGCGTTCGGAAGTGCAACGCGGCTGCCATGGGGCGGGCAAAGCTGTTACTCCGGTGTGCCGACCACGCTCTGGAACCCGCCGTCCGCACCGTCGCGATCGAGGATGCAAGCGATCACAGGCATAAGACGCCGTGCGGCGAGCAGCACGGCTCCGCTCAAGATCGTCTTCGGCCGCCGAAGCGGCGCTCGATGTTGAAGCCAAGATGAATGTCGCCGCTGTTGAGCGGCGAGCCCTGGAACGTCGAGGTGACGTACTGATCGACCATCGTCGACTGGCTGTTGGTCAGCATGACTTCGAACCAGTGACCGCCGATGGCGCGCTTGAGACCGATCGACCAGCCGAGGTCGGACTCCATGCCGTCGGGGAGATCCTGGTTTGGCGGCACGAGCTCGATGATGACCGCGAGCGGCGGCTTGATCATGTAGGCCATGCCGACGGGCATGTTGAACGCATGATCGAACAGCGCGACGGACGTGTCGCCGTCGAGCGCGCGTCCGGCGTCGGTGGCGAAGGTCGGCAGCGCGAAGATCTCGACCTTGCGGCCGAACTGCTTCGTCACGATCGCCTGCGCGAAGAACGACGTCCGGTCGCTGACGTTCTCTTCGGTGCGCCAGTCGACGCCGCCGCGCAGCGTGATGCTCACCGGCATCTTCGCGGCCTGCTGCAGGAACACCCACTTCGCGGCGCCTTCGAACGTGTCGTTGGTGTTGCTGCGCGCGATCGAGAGTTGGAGATCGCGGCGCGGCGTGTATCCGACGCCGAACGTCACGTCCGCATTCGAGTCGAGGCCGAAGAGATCGTGTGCGCGATCGGCGAGGCTGCCTTCGTCGATCGACTGATTGAAGCGATGCGAGAACTTCACTTCCCACGTGCCCTGCGACGGGATGTTCGGGCTGGGCAGCGAGAGGAACACGTCGCCCATCGGGACTTTGGTGATCGGCTTGTACGGATCGGTCTGCGCGAACATCGGAAGCGCGCAGAGGAGCATCGCCACGCGCACAAACGTCTTAGTCATTCGGAGCACCTCGGCGGATCCAGTCGCGAACGAGCTTGATCTGCGCATCGTTGAGCGGCGGCTTGAGGGACGGCATGCGATCGCCGGTGATCCCAGCGCCGGTGATCTTGCGATAGAGATACGAGTTCGCGGGATCGTTCGGCTTGATGCGCATCAGCGCCGGCATCTCCACGCTGGGGCGATTGACGATGTTTCCGTACGCGTTGCCGGGTGTGAGGATCAGTCCCGACTGCTGCCCGATCGAGTCGTGACAGCCGATGCTCGTGCACGTCGGGAAGATCTCGTTCTGCACTCGGGTGAACGTCGCGCTCTGATCGATCGGCTCGCCGCCGGCGCCCGGATCGGTCGGCGTCCTGAGCTCGCCACACGCCGTGAGGAGCAGAAGCGAAAACACAATCAGTGGGGATCGCATTGGCGAAACGTAAGGTAGCATCGCTGCGTGCATTCCGTCGACGAACTGTTCGCGGTCGTCGTGATGGAGCAGGACGACGATGCGCGGTGGAGTGCGATTCAGGCGCTGCACGCCTTGGGCACGCGCGAGGTCTACGACCGCGCAATCGCGATGTGCACGGCACCGACGAGCGC
>DASVNL010000757.1:0-9565 GCA_036383875.1 Thermoanaerobaculia bacterium | reverse complement strand
TGACGCTTTCTCGTCGCTCGTGCGATTGCGCAACGTCGAGCCGATGATCTGTGCGCGCTTGCCGAGGATCTTGCCGATGTCGAGCTCGGTCATGCGCTCGCCGCCCATCGAGCCGATGATCACGATGCGTCCGTCGATCGCGAGCGCTTCGAGATCGCGCGCGAGGTACCGCGCGCCGATGTGATCGAGGATCACGTTCGCGCCGCGCGCCTTCTCGACGAAGTCTTCCTCGCGATAGTTGATCGCGACGTCCGCGCCGTGTTGCAGACAGCGCACGCATTTCTCCGATGAGCCGGCGGTCACGATCACGCGGACGTTCGCGAGCTTGCACAACGTCGTCGCCGCGGTGCCGACGCCGCTGCCGCCGCCGTGAATCAGCGCGGTCTCGCCTTCGCGCACGTTCGCGAGCATGAAGAGATTGAGAAATGCGGTGAGGAAGACTTCCGGAATCGCGGCCGCTTCTTCGAGGCTCAACGCCTCGGGTACCGGCATCGCCGAGCCTGCATTCACGACGACTTCCTCGGCGTAGCCGCCGCCCGGAAGCAGCGCCATCACGCGATCGCCGACGTTCCAGCGCACGACGTTCGCGCCGACCTCGGAGACGATGCCGGCGCATTCGAGGCCGAGCAGTGTCGATGCGCCGGGAGGCGGCGGATAGTGACCGGCGCGTTGCAGGAGATCCGCGCGATTGATCGCTGTGGCGCGGACTGCGATGCGAAGATCGTTCGGGCCGAGCTCGGGCCGCGGAACGTCGGCGAGTGTGAGTGCGCGATGGTTGTCGACGACGATGGCACGCATGAAGGGCGGCAATGCTATCGTGTCCGCCGCGTGACTGAACCAGCGATTTCCTGCATCGGATTGCGCAAGCATTACCCGGACGTGAAAGCGGTCGACGGACTCGATCTCGAGGTCCTGCGCGGCGAGTGTTTCGGTCTCCTCGGGCCAAACGGCGCGGGCAAGACCACGACCATCGAGATCCTCGAAGGTCTCAACACGGCCGACGGCGGCGAGATGCGCATCCTCGGTCTCACCTGGAAGGACGACGAGCGCGAGCTGCGCGAGCGCATCGGCGTTTCGCTGCAGGAAACGCAGCTCGCGGAGAAGATCACCGTCATCGAGACGCTGCGACTCTTCCGCTCGTTCTATCGCAACGGTCCCGATCCTGATGAGCTGCTGCGCGATCTCTCGCTCGACGAGAAACGCAATGCGCGCGTCGGCAAGTTGTCGGGCGGGCAGAAGCAGCGACTCGCAGTCGCGTGTGCGCTCGTCGGCGAGCCGGACATTCTGTTCCTCGACGAGCCGACTACCGGACTCGATCCGCAAAGCCGTCTGCAGCTTTGGGAAGTCGTGCAGCGTTTTCGCGAGCGCGGCGGAACGGTGCTGCTCACGACGCACTACATGGAAGAAGCGGAGCGACTCTGCGATCGCATCGCGATCATCGATCACGGCCAGCGCATCGCGCTCGGCACTCCGCAGGAACTGATCGCGAAGCTCGAGGCGAAGAACATCATCGAGTTCACGAGCACGCCGGTGCTCGAGGAGGCTGATGTCTGCGCGATGATCGACTGCCACGGCGTCACGCGTCGCGGCGATCGCTGGCAGTTGCGCGTCGACTCGCTGGCAGTGTCGGTTCCGATTCTCATCAACGCGATTGATGCGCGCGGCGCGCGACTCGACTCGCTCTCGACACACGCGGCGACGCTCGAAGATCTCTTCGTGAAGCTCACCGGAAGGGAGCTGCGCGATGTCTGAACCGGTGAAACGTCCGACGCATCATCCGCTCGTCGAGATGACGATCATCCGGCTCAAGGAGTTTCTCCGCGAGCCCGACGCGGTGTTCTGGGTGTTCGTCTTCCCGCTGCTCCTCACGGTCGCACTCGGATTCGCGTTTCGCGAGAAGCCGCCGGAACGCATCCCGGTCGGCATCGTCGACGGACCGCAGGCGAAGGTGCGACTGGCGATGATGCAGAAGTCGCCCGCGCTGCAGGTACGCATCTACTCGGTTGAAGCGGGGCGCGAAGAACTACGTCGCGGCAAGATCTCGCTGCTCGTCGAAGGTGATGGGCCGCAGCCGGTGTATCGCTTCGATCCGACGCGTCCCGAGTCGCGCACGGCGCGCGTCGAAGTCGATGACGCGCTGCAGAAGGGCGCTGGTCGTCGCGACGCGTTCAAGGCGAAGGAAACGCACGCGAGCGAGCAAGGCTCACGCTACATCGACTTCCTCGTGCCCGGTCTCCTCGGCATGAACATCATGGGCACCGGCATGTGGAGCATCGGCTTCGCGACGGTGAACGCGCGTCTGCGCAAGCTGCTCAAGCGCTTCATCGCCACGCCGATGCGCAAGACGCACTTCCTCTTCTCGCAGTTCCTTGCGCGGCTCGTGTTCCTCATCATCGAGGTGACAGTCGTCGTCGTGTTCGCGTGGCTCGTATTCGACGTCGAAGTGCGCGGCTCGCTGTGGTTGTTCGCGGTCACGTGTCTCATCGGCGGCGCATCGTTCGCGGCGATCGGACTGCTCATCGCATCGCGCGCACGGACGCTCGAAGCGGTGAGCGGCTTGATGAACGTCGTGATGATGCCAATGTGGATCTGCTCGGGCGTGTTCTTCTCGTACGAGCGATTTCCGGATGCGGTGAAGCCGCTGATTCGCGCGTTGCCGCTGACGGCGCTGACCGACGCGTTGCGCGCGGTGATGAACGACGCCGCGGGCATCGCAACAGTCGGGCCGCAGCTCTTGAATCTGCTCGCATGGACTGTTGTCAGCTCGATCGTCGGTTTGAAGATCTTCCGCTGGCAGTAAAGCGGATCGTCTCGCGATCGTTCGTCATCCAGAGCCGAAAGCCGCGCTCGTTCGAGAGGTAGTGGAGGATCGTCGGGCGGAATCCGCAGCGGCACGGCACGTCGCCGTCGAGATCTTCGAGTCGCGACGGATAGCCGTCGTTCTTCGCGTAGAACGCTTCGAGTCGCGCGTGAAGGCGCTCACCTTCGACGAGGCACTCGTCCCATGCGCGTTCGAAGTGATGCTGGCCGAGGAGAAGGCCGGAGAGCATCACGATGCCGGTGAAGAGGACCAGCGCGCGATTGCGTCTCGCGGCGACGGTCATGATCACGGTGGCGATCGGGATGACGAACGTGAAGATCGACTGCACGAAACCGAGCTCGCCGCGTTCGCCGAGGGCGACGCCAAACAAAAACGCCGCGCCGGTGTAAGCCAGCGCGGCGACGAAACGCATTCTCACTGCGCGAGGGTACGCGCTAGAACGAGAACGTCAATCCCATGTTCACTTCGCCCTGGTAGAAGTTCTCGTCGTAGAAGTAATCGCACACCGTGCAATCGCTGTCTTCTTCGAGCGCGGTGTAGTAGCCGCGGCCTTCGATGCGGAGGCTGAGGAAGTCGCTCATCGGCAACTTCACGCCGACGCCGGCGGAGGCAGAGAAGCGATTCTCCGCGCTGATGCCGCTCAGTTGCGGGTCGAGGTTCGCGAGTCCGCCGCTGACGATCACGTACGGCTTGACGTTGCGCGACCGTGCGAACGGGATCTGCAGGCCGGCGTGCAAGTACGTGACGTCGATGTCCGCGACTTCACCTTCGGGCTCGAAGATGCCGCGCTCGACGGTGAGCTCGGAGGACTGGCGGTTGGCCATGAGCTCGAGCTTCATGCCGCTGTCGCCGAGGGGGATCGCGAGGCCGAGGCCGAAGTTGGGGCTGCTTTCGACTTCGACGTCCTGGTCGAAGACGAAGGACTGCGAGGCGAAGATCGTTCCGCCCCAGCGATAGCCCGCGAACGGCGTCAGCTCGAACGCGTCGTCACTCGGCGCGCTGCGATACCGGCGATCGCGCCAGTCGTCATCGCGATCGTCGCGATCCTGGGCGAAGGCGGTGGTTGAAACTGCGAGAAGAAGAAGCAGGGGTAGTAGTTTGCGCATTGGCTTGAATGTCTCCGAATTGGTTGGCAGTTGGCGGTTGGCGGTTGGCGGGAGGCCGCCACACGCCAACGTTTCTTCGTGGTGGCGCGGCGGTCCCCCGCCAACCCAACCGTCAACCGCCAACCGCTCTTACAATCCCCGCACCATGAAGATCGCCACCTGGAACGTGAATGGGATTCGCGCGCGGCACGAGCAATTCGTGCAGTTTGTCGGGGCTGAACAGCCTGATGTGATCTGCCTGCAGGAGATCAAAGCCAGGCTCGACCAGATCCCGCAAACCTGTACGGTTGAGGGATATACGTGCTACTGGCATGGTGCGGGCGGCTACAGCGGAGTGGCGTTGCACGTGCGGCAGGGATTCGCGGCGCAGCCGACGTATGTCCATCCCGCCTTCGATATGGAGACGCGCATCGTGCAGGCTCAAATCGAGGACACTGTGTTCACCAGCGTGTACGTTCCGAACGGCGGCAAGGACTACGACGCCAAGATCGGATTCCTCAACTCGATGATCGCGTACGCCGTCGACATTCGCGAGCGCGGACTGAAGCTCGTGCTCTGCGGCGACATGAACATCGCGCGCACCGACCGCGACGTGCATCCGAAAGAGCGCAAGCGTGTCATCGGGCAGCTTCCTGAAGAACGCGATCTGCTCGAAAAGTTGATTCACGACGGCGGACTCGTCGACGTCGGACGGGCGCTCTATCCCGATGCCGACGATTACTTCTCCTGGTGGGCGCCGTGGCGGCAGATGAAGGAGCGCAACATCGGCTGGCGGCTCGACTATGTGCTCGCGACGGAGTCGCTTGCGAAGACGGCGGTGTCGTGTCCGTCGATGCGCGAGATCGGCACGAGCGATCACGCGCCCGTCGTCGCGACGTTCGGCTAGTCCTTCGCGAGCAACTCCGCGAGCATGCGCAGCAGCAGCGTCGCGGAGTACGGCTTCGTGAGGAAGTGCGACGCGCCCGCGTGCTCGGCGCGTGCGCGCCAGTCGCCGGTGCTCGTGCCGCTCGTCGCGATGATGCGCTGCTTCGGATTCATCGCGAGCAGCGTCGTGACGAGCGTCGCGCCGTCCATCACCGGCATCATCATGTCCGTCACGACGACGCGGATGCGCTCCTGATTACGCTCGTAGAGCTCCAGCGCCATCGCGCCGTCCTTGGCGGTGAGCACGTCGTATCCGAATGCTTCGAGCGTCTGCTTCACGATGCGCAGGATCGTGATCTCGTCATCGACGATGAGAATCAACTCGCCGTTGCCGTGCGGCAGATCGTCCGCGGACTGCGCGCTCGCGCGCGACGTCGCAGCGCTGGCCGAGGCGGGGAGGAACACGCGGAAGCGCGTGCCGCGTCCGACTTCGGTGCGCACGTCGATGAAGCCGCCGTGACTGCGGACGATGTCTTGAACCGTGTAGAGGCCAAGGCCGGTGCCTTTGCCGGGTTCTTTCGTGGTGTAGAACGGATCGAACATGCGCGAGAGAACATCGGGCGGAATCCCGACACCCTGATCCGCGACTTCGAGCACGACGTACGAGCCGGGATTCGCGCGATTCGTGCGCGCCACCTGTTCGCTCATGGTCGTGTTGTTCGCGGAGATCGTGATGCGTCCGCCCTTCGGCATCGCGTCGCGGGCGTTGACGCATAGATTGAGCACGATCTGCAGGAGCTGCGTCGCGTCGCCGGTTACCGCATCCACGCTCTCGTTGATGGCGACGTGCAGTGTGATGCTTTTCGGGAACGTGCTCTGCGTCATCGACTGCACTTCGGCGACGACGTCGCGCACGTCGACCGCGGCCCACGGCGCGGTCACGCCTCGTGCGAATGAGAGCACCTGGCGCACGAGATCCGCGCCGCGTTTCGCGGAACGCTCGATGTCGTCGAGCGTGCGCATCGCGCGTTCGTCGAGCTCGCAGCGGCGCAGGTAGGTCGTGCCCATGATGATCGGCATCAGCACGTTGTTGAGGTCGTGCGCGACTCCGCCTGCGAGGTTGCCGATGCTGTCCATTCGCTGCGCGCGCACGAATTGCTTTTCGAGCTCTTTGTGCTGAGTGATGTCGCGGATGGTCACGAACGCCAGCGACTCCCCCTCGGCGTAGTGCGCGATGCCACCGCTGTATGCAAACACGCGCTCCCAGGTCGTGCCGATGCGCGCAACGCAGAGCTCGAGGTCCTGGAATGTCTCGCCGCGCAACACGCGGGCGAGTGGCCGCTGCTGATCGGAAACGAGCGCGCCGTCGGGCGTGGTCACGCGGAAAATCTTCGGGAAGTTGTCGATCGCCGCTCGCGCCTCGGCCAGGTTGGTGAATCCGAGCATCGCCAGCGCGGCGCGATTCCAGTGCAGGATGCTGCCGCGAAGGTCCACGAGAACCAGCCCTTCGTGCAGACTCTCGACGATCGCCTCGATGCGCGCGCGCGCTTTGCGCTGTTCGATCTCGGCGCGTTTGCGATCGGTGATGTCGAGCGAGAGGATGAACAGTCCGCTCGGCACCGGCTGAATCATCAGTTGGAACCACTTCGTCGTTCCGTCGGGGAGAATGAACTCGTTCTCCATCTCCGCGGGGATGGCGGACTGCATCACGCGGCGCAGCGTCGCGAACATCTCCGTCTGATCGATCCCCGGATACGCCTCGGTCATCGTGCGGCCGACGAGTTGCTCGACGGTGCTACCCCCGTGACGGGCGGCGGTCGCGTTGAGGTACACGTAGCGCCAGTCGCGATCGATGATCTGCGCGCCTTCGAGCAAGTTGTCGAGCGTGGACCGGACCTGCTCGGCGATGCCTTCCTGATCGTGCATCGGGCCTCGTTTTGGTGCGATGCCAGTATGTACGATCAATGGCGTTGGCGGGTTGCTACCGAACCCGCGCCAAAACAAAAAGCCGGCGTGTGCTACGCCGGCCTCGAGTACAGCGAACTGGAGTGAGTGACGACTATTCGAGCACGACGAGCACGACGCGGCGATTGGCGGTGCGTCCCGCCTTCGACTTGTTCGACTCGACCGGGAGCGTGTCGCCATACGAGATGGTCGACATGCGCGCCAGTGCGAGCTTGTGCTCGCGGGAGAGATAGCGGCGCACCGAATCGGCGCGGCGCTGGCCGAGCTCTTCGTTGTAGCGCTCGCCGCCGGTGTCATCCGTGTGACCCTGGATCTCGATGAAGTACTGCGCGTCGATGCCTTTCACGCGAGTGGCGAACTCATCGAGCGCCGTCTTCGCGGTCTGGTCGAGCTCGTACGAGTCGAGCTTGAACTTCACGCGATCTTCGGAGAACGACTGTTCGAAGACGACTTTGCCTTTCGCGAGCACGCCGGCTTCCTGTGCGCGCTGAAGTGCTTCCTGCGCGGACTGGGAGAGCTGCTCGAGCTTGACGTCGGTCTGCTGCTGTTTCTGCTGCAGGTCTTCGACCTGGGAGGCGACTGATTCGATTTTCTGGTTGGTCGACGCCTGCGAGGCCGCGATCTTCTCGTCGACCGAGCGCGACGTCGCGCAGGCCGACAGAACCGTGGCGGCGGTGAGCGCCGTCAGAACCGTGGAAAACTTCTTCATCAACTCTTCTTCCTTTCGTTGCGCCTGGTCCCGCGGGACGCGCTCTTTTGCACGGTTGGCGGTTCCGTTCCGCGGTAGCCGGAACGAACGCGAACAGTACGGGCACGCCCTGCGATCTCGAGCGAAATGCGGCGGTACTTTACAGCACCCTTGCCTGTGGGGGGGAAGCCAATCAAATATTGCGCCCGAAGAACCTTTTCGATCCCATCTATTGCATTCCCAAGGGTTTCCGGACGGTTGCCCACAAAGAGTTTGCCGCCCGTCGCCGCGGCAAGCTCTTCCAAAAGATCGATGTTGGACATCTCCTCGCTGATCGGCGCGACCTTCTTCAGACCGACCTCGCCCGGCTCGCGCAATCCGAATGCGTAAATCGGAATGGCCACGCCCTCGAGCTGCTGCTCGATCTCGGGACGAGTCATGAGCGAGGCGTTGTCGATGCCGTCGCTGAGCAGGATGATCGCGCGCGATGGATTGCGTCCGAGCTCGCTGCGCTCCGGCATCTCCGCGAGCGCATCGAAGAACGCGGTCTTGCCCCACGGCTTGACGACGTCGACGGCGCGGCGGATCGCGGAAGGATTCTCAGTGAATGGGACGAGCTCGTTGGCGTTGCCTTCGCTGTCGAACACGTACAGCGCGAAGTCATCGCCGGGCTTGCGTCGCGCAGTGAGCGCGTCGATCGCGGCCTTCGCCGCTTCCATCTTCCCCGCGAGTCCCATCGAACCGGACCCATCGAGCAGGATCGTCCACGACACCGGCGCGTTCATCGACTGCTCGAACATGTCGGTCTGCACGGCCTTGCCGTCGACCAGCAACTTCACTTCCTTCGCCTGCAGATCCGTCACCGGCACGCCCTTCGAGCCGAGCACCGTGAACGGCACCATCACGTAGTTCACCGCGACCTGCTCGTTGTAATCCTGAGCAAGCGCCGTCGAAGCGAGCAGAAGCGAAAGAAGGAGCGGCTTCATTGGCGACAAGAACAGTGAGTTGACGAGGCACGTTCCCGGCTGAAGCCGACTGATGAGTGAGGAATGATGAGTGATGCCGTGTGGCAAGCGCGAGAGGTGTGCGAACTGGCGATGCAGTTCATCACTCATCAGTCATCACTCATCACTCGGACTTACGACGAGCGCTCAATACCGATGCATCGGTATGAACTCATCATCTTCCTGATGCTTCCTCTCCCACGACAGGAACTCGTAGTAGCCGCACTTGGGCTTGTCGGGGTACTCGTGGCAGACGCCGGGGCGGGCTTCGTAGATGCTGCAGCGGCGCGTCTTGAGATCGATGAACATGCAGATGCTGCCGTAGATCTTGTCCTTCTGATGACGAAGAACCGTGTCGCCTTCGACTTCCTTCGTGAAGCGCTTGCGCGCCGTCTCGGGGTCGATGCCGAAGTGTTTGGCGAGGCGATTGATGTCGCGCTTCGTGACTGCGATGCGGTCGTAGCTGCAGCAGTACGCGGGGCACTTCAGGCAGTCGTAGGCAGGCTTACGCGCGATGATGTTCTCAATGGCCATGAGGTGCCGGCAGTTTAACCGCAAAAGCGGATGGCATCGCGCTGGCTTCACTTCGCGCGTGCGCTGGCTCGTCATGATCGTCACGCTGTTCTCCTTCGGATGTTGTACGTCGCTCCCGCGTCTCGACGCGAAGCGCGTCGCCTTTCCCGCGCCCGCAGCGCAGTCCGAACGCATCGTCGAAACATCCGAAGTGTTTCGCGACGACAAACGTCAGCGCGATGTGCCCGTGAAGTTCTACGCGCCCGCCAATGCGACGTCGAGGTTGCCGGTCGTCGTCTTCTCGCACGGCATCGGCGAGAATCGCGACTCGTACGCCTACCTCGGACGCGCACTCGCGAACGCCGGCTTTCTCGCGATTCACATCACGCACGCAGGTACCGATCGCGCGGTGCTGGAACGCGGCTATCGCCATCTCTATCGCGCGGTGAAGCAGAAAGAGAACTGGGTCGCGCGACCACTCGACGTTTCCTTCGTCCTCGATCGCATCGCATCACGCAGCGACGTGGACATGGATCGCATCGCGATCGCCGGACACTCCGCGGGTGCGTTCACCGCGTTTGCCATCGCGGGACTGCGCATGTCG
>DASVNL010000756.1:0-3074 GCA_036383875.1 Thermoanaerobaculia bacterium | reverse complement strand
GCGGTGACGCTCTTTCTCCTTTCCTTCGCGGCCGTCACTCCGCCATTTCAGGCGCCGGATGAAGTCGGACACTATTGGCGCGCTTGTGCGCTCGCACGCGGAACCGTGCTGCCGTCGATGGAAGGCGGGCGTCCGTCGGCGTTGATTGCGCGAGGGGAGCGCGATCTTGTTGCGGTGTTGTGGGTCGGAACCGTTGGGCAGAGCGGGGAGGCCGCGAAAGTCGGTACGGCGCGACTGCACGACGCGCAGCGTGTCGAGTTGCACAACGACGAGCCAGTGCGCGTGATGTTTCCCGCGCAGTCGACGGCGTTTGCGTATGTTCCGCAGGCGGCGGTGTGCTGGATCGGCAAGCAACTCGACATTCGCCCGCTCTACAGTTTCTATCTCGGCCGGCTTGCCAATGTTGCGTGCGTGATCGCACTGTTGGCGTTCGCTCTGCGCCACATGGCGTCGCCGTGGCCGATGCTCGCAATCGCGGGATTGCCGATGCTCGCGTTTGTGTGCGGGAGTTTCTCGCCGGACGCAATGACGATCGGCCTCGCGTTTCTGGTGACGTCGCTGGCGTTCTCGCCGCCGCGATCGATGCGTGGGTGGATTGCGTTCTGTTGTCTGGCGTTCGCGCTGGCTCTGTGCAAGCCTGCGTATTTTCTGTTGCCGCTCATCGCGATCACTCGCATCGGTGTTGAGCAGCGAGTGCTGCGACTGGCGATGCTTGCTGCGGTCATCGTCGCGGGAGTGGCCATTTCGGCGTCGACGGTGCGTAGGAACTTCTATCCGATGCGCACCGACGTACCTGTCGATCCGACGGCGCAGACGGAGGTCATCGAACAAGCGCCGATGCGATTCGCGCGAATCGTCGTGAACGACTATTGGACGCGCGGACACGAATACGCGCGCCAATTCGTCGGAACGCTCGGCTGGCTCGACGTGCCGCTACCGCACTGGCTCACGGACCTCACGCTGATCTTGTTGCTCTGCGTCAACGTGACCGCCGCGGTGGATGTGCGAATGCAAGATCGAATCGTATTGATTGCGATCGTCGCTTTGACGGCGGTGTGGATCAGTACGACGCAATACCTCGCGTGGAACATGATCGGCGGCGATCAGCTCGACGGCATTCAAGGCCGTACTTCCTGCCGATTGCGCCCGCACTAGCTCTGGCGATGTCGACGCAGAGATTTGCGCGATTCGCCAATTGGATGCGCGGCGCGTACGCGCTGACGATCGTCGTCGCGAACGTCGCCGGCGTTTATCTCATCGCGACGCGGTACTACTAGCGCGTCAGTAGATGACCTTCTTCACGAAGTACTCTTCCTGCGTGATCTTGCGATCGTTCAGGGCCTGAGCGTCTTCGCGGGTCATCTGGAAGCGACCGGCGGAGCCGCCGGTGGTGGTGCTCATGTAGAGCTCGATGAGCTCGATGTTCGCGCCTTCGACTCCGGCGTTCCGGACCATCAAGTACGACGCGGCGGAGATGGCGTTGAAGACGCGCTGTTCGGTGTCGACGGTGAGCTCGGCGCGGAGGCTAGAGCCGCCGGACGAGGTGACTTTCTTTTCGAAGATTCCGACGTTGTCGAAGGCGCGGTCGAACTTATCGATCACGGACGCGGGCATCGTGCCGCCGGACTTCGGACGCGCCGACGCCGCGTTGTTGTCCGTCTGCGAGGGGTTGTTCGTGCCGCTGCGCTGCTTGAGACGGATGTCGCCGAGGTTGGGCTTGGCTTTCTTCTCGACAGGGGCCATGTTCGTTTCGAGATCGACGACTTTGCCGCTCAGGCCGAGCTCGGTGGCGCGCTCCGACTTCGCCGTGTCGATCAGCGCAGGATCGAGCTGCAGCGACTGACCGGTCTCGAGCCGCACGATCGCTTTGCCGTTCTTGATCGTCGGCTTCTCTTTCGCGAAGTACTGCGTGCCGTCTTTGAGGACGACGATGTAGCGCGCGAATGCCGGCGCGGCGAAAAGGATCAAGGCGAATGCGGTCAGCGCTTTCTTCATGAAGTCGTCTCCGGAATCTGTGGGTCGGGTGGTCGATTATACTGACCCGACTGTCCAACGCCGCGGACGGCGCAAGTAGTTCCCAGGAGACACCATTCATGCTCGTTGTCATGGAGGCCGCCGCGCGGCCTGAGCAGATCGAAGCCGTCATTCGCCAGATCGAGCGCATGGGCTTCCGCCCGCATCCGATTCCGGGTGCGTTCCGCACGGCCATCGGCATCACCGGACATTCCGGCAAGGCCGACCCTTCAGTCCTCGAGAATTTCCCCGGCGTGAAGGAGATCATCCCGGTCTCGCACGCCTACAAGCTCGTCAGCCGCGAGGCGAAGCCGGACGACACGATCGTGAACGTCGGCGGAGTCGACGTCGGCGGGAACGGGGTGATCGTCGTCGGCGGTCCGTGTGCAGTCGAGACGCTCGACCAGACACGCACGATTGCCGAGCGCATCAAGCGCGCCGGCGGCCAGTTGTTCCGCGGCGGTGCGTACAAGCCGCGCACGTCGCCGTACTCGTTTCAGGGACACGGCGAGAAGGCGCTCGAGATCCTCGCGCAAGTTCGCGAGGAGTTCGACCTGCCGATCGTGACGGAAGCGATCGATCACGAGTCGCTGCAGCTCGTCGCGCAGTACGCAGACTGCATCCAGATTGGCGCGCGCAACATGCAGAATTTCTCGCTGCTGAAGAGCGCAGGGCGCGCCCGCAAGCCGGTGCTGTTGAAGCGCGGGATGTCGGCGACGCTCGAGGAGTTGTTGCTGTCGGCCGAGTACATCATGGCCGAGGGGAACTATCAGGTGATGTTGTGCGAGCGAGGGGTGCGGACGTTTGCGGATCACACGCGCAACACGCTCGATCTCTCGATTGTCCCCGCGATCAAGCGGATCAGTCACCTGCCGATTCTCGTGGACCCGAGCCACGGGACCGGGAAGCGCAACAAGGTTCTGCCGATGTCGCGCGCGGCGATCGCGTGCGGCGCGGACGGTGTGTTGATCGAGGTGCACCACAAGCCGGAAGAGGCGCTGTCGGATGGTCCGCAGGCGTTGCTGCCTGAGGCGTTCGAACAGTTGGTGCGCGAGGTCGAC
>DASVNL010000755.1:0-2783 GCA_036383875.1 Thermoanaerobaculia bacterium | reverse complement strand
CCGTTGACTTTGAAGCGGCCGGCGAACGTGCGCGATTCGCTCACGAGCCGAGAATCTCCGTCAGTTCCTTTTCGACCGACGGCAGCTCGGGCATCAGCATGCGAAACAGCGCGCTCTTCATCAGCGCGTCATCGCCGGGATACGTCGGCACGATGTGAATCGGGAAGCGCTCGAAGATCTCGCGATCGGCGCGCTTGCGGCGACGCTGCACGTCGTGGCGTTTCTTCGCGAGCTTCGCCTCGTTGCGCACGATCCAGTCGAGCGCGCGGAACTGCATCGCCGTGAGCGGATCGTCGATTGCGGCCAGCGGCTCGTTCGAGATCCTGCGGATGATGCGCCGCTTCGCCTTCTTCGGCTTGCCGAACTCGCGCGTCAGTTCGGACGCGCGATCGTTGCGCACGGTCGCGTAGTGATGCAGGCGATGCAGGTACGTGAAGAACACGATCGCGCCGCTCGCGGCGAGGTTCTCGTAGTTCTTGATCGCGGTCTGCAGCGCGTTGCGCTCGAAGAGCACGCCGCGTTCGAAATCGCCGAGGCGATTCGATGTGGTGCTCGATGCATGACGCACGACGGCGCGCGGCTCGTACAACACGCGATATCCCGTGATCCACGAGCGCCAGCCGAAGTCGACGTCTTCGAGATAGGCGAAGTAGTCGTCGTCGAACGCGCCGAGCTCCATCATCGCGCGGCGGCGCGAGATCATGTTGCCGCCGCACGCGAACAACAGCTCGTCGCCGGCGCCGGGCTCGTCGCGCGAGCCGAGCGGATAGCGGAAGCCGGGCTGAAACGCGTGACCGTCGAACGTCATCACGCCGCCGATGAAGTCGATCTTCGTGCCGGTCGGATCGACGATCTTGCCGCCGACCGACATGATGTCCTCGGGTGCTTCGTCGATCGCAGTGACGAGCGCGACGAGCCAGCCGGGCTCCGGAACCGCGTCGTTGTTGAGGAAGATGACGTTCGTGGCGACGGAGCCTGCGAGCGCTGCGGCGAGTCCGCCGGTGAAGCCGCGATTCTCCGCGAGCGCGAAGAGCTTCACGTTCGGATGCTGCGACGCGATCGCGGTCTGCGAGCCATCGGTCGAGCCGTTGTCGACGACGGTGATCGACGCGCCGCGCACTTCGCCGAGTTGCGCTTCCACCGCGGCGACGCACTCCAGCGTCTCCGCGCGATTGTTCCAGTTGACGATGATGATCTCGGTCGTCGTCATCGCAGCTTCCGCCGGAGGCGCTCCATGAACGTCGCCGGCCGCTCTGGAATCGCGGGCCGTGAGGCGAAGGCTTCTTTCGTCTTCTCGAAACGCGGCGCTGCGCAGAACGCGCGCAATGGCGCGAGCGTGCGGTCCCACTGATGTCCGTTGACGAAGTCGTACGCGCCGCGCGCGAGTCGCGCGTACCGCTCGCGATCGCGGAGGATCGCGACGAGCTCATTCGCAAATGAATTCGCATCGTCGTCGTGCACGACCGATCCCGCGCCGTAGCGCTCGAGGATCTCGTCCGTGCCGGGCGCGCTGCTCGTCACAATCGGCAGCCCGCACCAGAGGTAGTCGTACACGCGCGTGCGCATCGAGAGGTCCGTCTCGATCGAGCGCGGGAAGGTGAGCAGCGCGATCGCGAACTGTTCGAAGAACTGCGCGCGATCGGCATACGCGGCCCACGGCTCGAAGCGCACGAAGTCATACCGTTTCGACTTCGCATGCTCCATCGCCTCGGCGAGCTTGCCCTGCGGCGTGAGCTCCGGATTCGGATGATGCGTGAACGTGAGCGTCGCGCCGGGCAACGACTGTCGCGCGATCGCGACCGCGTCGATGGCCATGACCGGGTCGTACCAATCGTAAATCCCGCCGAAGAGAATCGCGGGTGCGTCGAGATTGCGTGGCTTCGGCGCACGCGGCTCCTGCACGCCGAACGGCGCGATGCCGATCAGCGACTCGAGCCGCGGATCGGTCTCGAAAAGCATGGGATTCAATCTGCCGCAGGCGAGGAGCAGGCCGAGGTAGAACTGGCGTTGGGCTTCGGAGGCGCAGAGGAAGTAGTCGCCGCGCAGCAGCGAATTGATCAGCGTGAAGTGATCGTGCTGAAACACCTCGGCGCCGCGATCCGCGTAGTAGTGCAGGTTCTCGATGATGTACGGGTCGTACAAATCGACGATCGTCGGGATCGGACTCGCTTGCAGAAAGTACGCGTTCGCGACGTGACCTTGCACGATGCCCACGTCGCTGACATTGCTCGCGGCGAGCAGCGTGTCCGGATTGATGTACGCGGCCTCGCAGCCTTCGAGCTTCCCCGCGTCGGGCGAGAGCACGATGATCAAATGACCGTCGCCGCGAAGCGTGCGGGCGATCTCGGTGAAGCGGATTCCGATTCCGGCCGGCTGCCCGTGGCCGAGCGGCTCGGGACAGACGAGCATCACCCGACTCATCCGCGTCCTCGCAGTTTCTCGAGGAGCGTGTGCAGCTTCCAGGTCTTGCTCTGGAAGATGAGATTGAGCAGTCCGTTGAGGCGATTCACTTCGACGCGCGTCCGCTCGAGAGCCTCGTGCGTTTCGATGTTCGCGCGACGCAGGCCGTCGTTCTCTCGTGTGAGCGCTTCGATGGCGACGTGTTGCGATCCGACTTCGCGCTCGAGTTGCACCACACGTGCTTGCGCGCCGCCGGCCATCGTCGCGTACGCGCTCACCGATCCTTCGAGCTCGCGCACCTGCAGCGCGTAGCCGTTGATGAGATTCACGCGCTCGCCGTTCTCCGCGATGAGCTGCTGCTTTTCGCGCTCGAGTCGCGACAC
>DASVNL010000754.1:0-2906 GCA_036383875.1 Thermoanaerobaculia bacterium | reverse complement strand
CGAGCTGGCCGCGGTGCGCGCGGTGTTCGACGCTCAGCCGGTGTAGACGGTGCCGTCCTGCACGAAGCAGAGCGGGTTGCCCCACGGATCGAGCGCGTAGAACGAACGCTCGCCCCACGGACGCACGACGATGCCGCCGCCCGGCGCGTCATGCACCGACTCCGGCGAAAGGCAGCCGAGCTCTTTCGCACGCTCGAACGCAGCGTCGAGATCGCGCACGGTGAAGTACAGCGCCTTCGCCGCGACGTGCGGCGCCCCGACTGACGAGACGTCGATCACCGAAAGCGTGACGCCGCCGCAGTCGAAGTAAATGCGCGCGCCGCGTTGCGGACGGCCTTCGACGCCGAGGAGTTTCGTGTAGAACGCGGTTGCGGCGTCGAGGTCGGCGACTTCGATGTTGAGGCGGAAAAACTTCGGCGTGTCGTTCATCACTGCGCGAACCTCGTGAAGGCGGAGACGACCGCGAGGCCTCCGCCGCCGATCAGGAACGTGAAGTAGATGATGGTCGCGACGATGGAGAGATGGCCGAGGACGATGCAGACGCCGTCGCGTTGCAGGAGGCCGATGGCGACGAACAGCAGCGCGATCGCGGGGAGCGTGTTGCTGAACGGGATCGGGCCGAACGGCGCCATGAGCAGCAGCGCGCCGAGGATCAGCGCGAGATCGTTCAGGAATCGCACGGGACCGCCGGCGGTGGCCCACGACATCCGATGCGGACGGCTCACGCGCTCGATACGGCGGAACCACTTCAGGCCGCGCTGCATCGCGCCGCGCAGACGATCCGTCGCGACGACACGCGTTTCGATGCGACGCGGCAACCACAGCTCGCGTCGCAGCAGGCGGCTGATCGCGATCAGCAGAATCGCGGCGCCGAACACTGTACTCACGCCCGGAATCGACACGGGGACGAGGAACACGATCGTCAGAAACGCGGTGAGCAGCATGAGGCCGTCGGCGCCGATGAGCGTGCGCACTTCGGCGAGGCTGACGCCTTCATCGGGCAGCGCGCCGATCGCGGCTTCGAGTTTCTCGCTGGGGGAACGGTGATCGTTCATGTGCTCGCGGGATAGTGGCCGCACGCACGCGAAAATTCCAGCGCGTCACTCGTCGCGGCGGTAAACGTAGCGCCCGTCATCGCGATCGAGCACGAGCATCGTCGGCGACGCGAATCGAAACGGCGACGTGCTTTTTCGCCCGCTTTGATCGACGGAGATGAGCGTCTCGCCGTCGACGGACCATCGCAGCGAGAAGCGCTGTTCGCCGTTCATCGCGACGACGTACGTCATCACGCCGCCTTCCTCGAAGATCACGCTGATCTGCGCGGGCGCGGTGTCGGGACGCACCTGCCGCCACGCGCCGAGGAACGGTTCGAGCGCGCTCAACGCAGCCTCCAGAAGTCGCCGGAGAGTCCGAGCTCCGCGAACAACGCCTCGACTTCATCCACGCTGCGACGCCGCCATTCGGCTTCGCGACGATCGGCGGAGTACCACGCGCGGGCAAGCTGCCACGCGGTGTCGAGCGACATCACGGCGCCGCGCGCGAATCGCCAGGATTCGCACCAGCGGTCGATGTGTTCTTCCGACCGGAAGAAGAGCATCGTCTTTCACGTGAAGACGATGTTGCTCCACCACTCGCGCGCAGGAATCGCGAAATGCACGAGTCCTTCACCGCGCACGCGATCGCCTTCGATCACGATTTCGGCGGCAGTGCCGCAATCGGCGCAACTCGTGACGATCTTCGCGTCGCGATGCACCATCGCGGCGATGCCCATCGCATCCCAGATGCAGTTGCCGTACGCCGACCACGTGTCGGTCTCGACGACGAACGGCGTCGGCACGGTCGAGAAGGGGTTGGCCATGAGGATCTCGCCGCTGTCGCGCTGCAACACGACGATGCGTCCGTCGGCGAGTCGTTGAAAGCTCGCGCGCACGTCGTCGATGTCCGCGCGCAGTTCACGCGCGATGTCCGCGGACGATGCGGGCGTCCCGTTGCGGATCGCGGAATCGAAGATCTGCCAGCGCACGTCGCGGTCGAAGGCTTCGCTCTGCATTGCGATCATCCTACGGCACGTATACTTCGCCGCCACTAAGGAACTTTTAGGAGTCAACGTGACGAGCACCGACCCGATTCGCACCAGCCCCGCCGCGCGCTTCCTCGGCATCACCCGCCGCATCGCCAAAATTCTGCGCGCGCAAGACTGGACCGTGCGCGAGTCCGCGCGCGACGCCGACCTCGTCGCGATGCGCGCCTGGCAGTCGCCGCGCCTTACCGCCGACACGCGCCTCCTCGTGATGTGTCACAGCGGCGACGAGCCCGCGCTCTTCTCGTCGACTGACTCCGCCGACGAAGTGCTGCCGTCATTCGGCGCGTCGACACCGTTCGCGCCATCGCCGATGCGCACGAAGGCCGGCCTGTTCCGCGCCGACGACCTCCTCACCGACACGATCAGCGACGCTTTCACATCGATCCCCGACGTCATCGACGAGCTGCAAACCTACCAGCACGCGATCGAACTGGACGACGCGGAGGACGCGCTGGAAGCCGGCATCGAGCTCGAGTCCCCAACCCCGCACACGACGTTCCTCCACCCGATCGTCATCACCGACGCCCCGCTCCACCTCATGACCGACGCGCGCCTCACGCCCGTCCCGTCGCTCCGCCTGATCCGCACCAGCGCCGCGACCGCGAATCGCGCCTGGATCGACATCGTGCACGCGGACGAGGTCGAGTCGTACGTCGCGACGCTGACGAAGCACTACGTCAGCGGGATGAAGAAAAAGAAGCTCGGATGAATCGCGCTTCGCGCGTTCATCCGAGCAAGTCCAGCACTCCGCGGATCGGGATGCGCACCCAGTCGGGGCGGTTGTTCAGTTCGTAGTTGATCTCGTACAGCGCCTTCTCGAGCA
>DASVNL010000753.1:0-18794 GCA_036383875.1 Thermoanaerobaculia bacterium | reverse complement strand
GATGAGGCGGTGAAGGTCCTCGAGCGGATCGCGTCGATGGGATTCGTGTACGACGTCGCGAAGGACTTCACCGATGCGAAGTACGCGAAGGTCGCGAAGCGCTTCGAGGCGAATGCGCGACCGATCGGCGCGGCGAAGAGTGAGTTGTCGATCGATCGTATGGGACTCATTCCGGAAGGGATGGCCTTTGACGGGAAGCGCTTCTTCGTCAGCAGCGTCCGGACCAGGACGATCTTCGCAATCAGCGCGAATGGCAAGGCGGAGCCGTTTGCGACGGCGCCGTATGGCGTGTTCGGGATGGTCGCGGATGCGAAGCGCGGTGTGCTGTGGGCGACGACATCCGGCGCTCCGCAATCCGAAGGCTACGCGGAGGAAGATCGCGGGAAAGCGGCGCTGCTGCGCATCGAGCTCGCGACCGGTCGGATCACCGAAACGCTGCGACCTGCCGATGACGCGGCGCATCACTTCGGCGACGTCACGCTCGCCGCGGACGGCGAGGTGTACGTCAGCGATGCGCGCGGGTCGACGATCTATCGCGTGAATGGCACCGCGCTCGAGCCGTTCGTGCAGGGCGTGTTCTCCAGCCTGCAGGGGATCGCGGTGTCGGGCAATACGCTCTTCGCGGCCGACTACTCGAAAGGTCTGTTCGCGATCGACCGGCGCACCCGCGACGTCCACGCGATCCGCGTCCCGCTCAACGCCTCGGTGCTCGGCATCGACGGGTTGTACGTGGCCGGCGACCGGACGCTCATCGGAACACAGAACGGGACCAACCCGTTTCGCATCGTCCGCATCGAGCTCGACCGCGCGGGTTTGAACGTGACGTCCGTGGCGACGCTGCTGGCGAACAGTCCGTTGATGGGCGATCCGACGTTGGGTGTCGTTGCGCGCAACCGCTTCTATTTCAACGGCAATGCGCAGTGGGATCTGTTCGGCGCGGACGGGAAAATCGCCGATCCGGTGAAGCTGACTGAGGCGGTCGTGTTGTCGGTTCCGCTGCGGTAGAGCCAGGGAATCGTCCGAAGGAGTGACCGCGTTGTAACGGCTCGCGTAGGCGTGTTAGTATCTCGACGGCTTTCGAGCAGGTCTTTCGAAAGCGGCCGATTCGGCCGCTTTTTTTGTTGATGGGGCGAAAATTTCGGAGCAGATG
Organism: Thermoanaerobaculia bacterium; assembly: GCA_036383875.1. Classification (GTDB taxonomy): domain Bacteria; phylum Acidobacteriota; class Thermoanaerobaculia; order Gp7-AA8; family Gp7-AA8; genus QHVT01. Next base: position 17,644 of record DASVNL010000753.1, on the reverse strand, counting down.
AGCGGAATTCCTGAACAGATTGAGCAACAGATCCAGAAGATCGTGGAGTCCGAGGGACTCGAGCTGGTCCATATCGATTACCGGAAGCAGGGACGGGGTTTCCTCCTGCGCGTGGACATCGACAAAGACGGCGGAGTCACGGTGGACGACTGTTCGCTCATTTCTCAACAGGTTTCCACGTGGCTGGACGTCGAGGATCCGATCCCGGCGGAATTCGAGCTGCAGGTCTCATCGCCCGGTCTGGACAGGAAGTTCTATAAATCGTCCGATTACCAGAAGTTCATCGGACGTTTGGTGCGGGTGAAGACGAGCAAGCCTGTTCGCGGGCTGCATGTGATCGTAGGGCGACTCAAAGAGTACGACGGGACGAACGTCACCGTCACCGATCCTGTCATGAAGAAGGATCCGGACTACGTCATTCCGCTCGCCGACATCAAGGAAACACGACTGGAAGTGGAGATCTGATGTTCAACGACAAAGATATCAAGGCGCTTGCATACGAGAAGTCGATCGACGTCGATCGCGTGTACAAGGCCCTCGAGGATGCGCTGTCGACCGCGGCGCGGAAGTATTACAAGACGCGCGAGCCGCTCGAAGCGGAGCTCGATCGCGCCGGTGGCGGCGTGACGATTTTCGCCGTCAAGGAAATCGTCGAGAACGAAGATCAGATCGAAGATCCGCAGGCCCAGTGGACGCTGGATCAGGCCCGCAAGGTCGATCCGGAAGCCCAGACCGGCGGCACGATCCGTCTGGATCACATCACCAAGGAAGTCGTGGACGTCGTCCGCGATCAGAACACGCAGATCCGCACCTACGAAGCCCAGAAGATCGACGCCGAAGTCGAGCAGGGCGACGAGGTGAAGATCCCGCTGACGAAGCCGCCCGACGAGCTCGGACGCATCGCCGCGCAGTCGGCCAAGCAGGTCCTGTATCAGAAGGTCCGTGAGGCCGAGCGCGAGAAGGTGTTCAACGAGTTCAAGGACAAGATGGGCGAGCTCGAAAACGGCTACGTGAAGCGTTTCGAGCGCGGCGACATGATCATCGATCTCAACGGCAAGACCGAGGGGATCATCCCGCGTCATCACCAGTCGCGCGCCGAGCGCTATTCGCAGGGCGACCGCATCAAGGCCGTCATCGCGGACGTCCACACGCAGCCGAAGGGACCGCAGGTCGTGCTTTCCCGCACCGATCCGCGTCTGCTCATCAAGCTGTTCGAGATGGAAGTGCCGGAGATCTACGACGGAACGGTCGTGATCAAGGGCGCGGTGCGCGAGCCGGGTGAACGCGCGAAGATCGCCGTGATGTCGCGCGAGCGCGATGTCGATCCGGTCGGCGCGTGCGTCGGCATGAAGGGCTCGCGCGTGCAGTCCATCATCCGCGAGCTGCGCGGCGAGAAGATCGACATCATTCCCTGGAATGACGACATCGTGAACTACGCCCAGAACGCGCTCGCTCCGGCGAAGATCACGCGCGTCTCGGTGACGAGCGACGAGCAGGCGCACCGCCCGCACCTCGACGTCATCGTCGACAACGATCAGCTCTCGCTGGCCATCGGCAAGCGCGGACTGAACGTGCGTCTCGCGGCGGAACTGATCGGCGCGAAGATCGACATCAAGTCGGAAGAAGAAGTGAAGGGCGAAGTCGCCGACGCGCTTTCCGCGATGCTGCAGGAAGCGATGGCGGAGTCGCGTGCCCAGACGGGCGTCCGCGACATCGAGAACATGCCCGAGGAATGGGCAGTGCTGCTCGAGGACGCCGGCTACGACGACCTCGACTCGATCATCAACGCGTCGGTCGAAGACCTCACTGCCATCGAAGGTGTCGACGACGAGATGGCGGCGCAGATGATCGAGCACGCGCGCAAGCACGAGCAGATCGATGAGACGCCGGAGCCGAGCGACGAAGACGACGAAGAGTCCGAGGATGAATCGGACGATGAGTCTGATGACGAGTCCGCGGACGAGAGCGACGACGAGAACGAAGAAGAATCCGAGGAAGCTTCGGACGAGCAGCAAGCCGAAGCTTCGATTGAGTGATAGCGGTCAGCTGTTAGCTCCCCGGCTCTCCCGAGCTGGAGCGAACAGCGGGCAACCAAGAAACGCTGAAAGCTGACAGCTGAGAGCTACGAGCTAGTTCCTAGGGGAGATTGAATGGCGGCAGCAAAGATCAAGGTGAGCGATATTGCGAAGAAGATGGGCATGTCCGACAAGGACATGATCTTCCGTCTGCAATCGCTCGGCGCGGAGGTCACCGATGCAAATCAGGTCCTCGAACCTGAGGTGATCCAGGCGCTCATCACCGGCAAGAAGCTGGTCACACGTTCGCGCAGCGTCATCATGCGCGAGGACAAGCCCACGCCGGAAAAGAAGAAGGAAGCGGTCCGTCCGCCTCGTCCGATCGTGCAGCCTCCGGTCCGCAAAAAGGCCGAGGCACCGAAGGGCGAAGAGCCGGTCGTCGCTGCGCCGCCGCCCGTCATCATCCAGGAGTTCGTGGACGCCGCGGAGGCCGAGGAGCGCGCAGCACAGGAAGCGCCGCATCCGGCTCCCGAAAAGACCGCGAAGAAAGCTGTCCGTCACGAAGCTCCGGCGGAAACGCCTGCTCCGGAACCGATGGCCGCGGAACCGGCCGAAGCTCCGGCTCCGGTCCACGCTCCGGCTGCACCGGCCGCCGCGCCTTCCGCGCCACAGCCGCATGCACCTGCAGCGCAGCCGGTCCGTGCCCCGCATCACGCGCCAGCCGGCGACGCTCTGCGCCGTCCGACCGGACCGACTGGTCCGCGTGCGCGCGCTCCGCAGGGTCCGCGTCCGAACTACGCCGGCCAGACGCCGGCGATGCCGCCGCAACAGCAACGTCCTACGAGTCCGAGCGCAGGTACGGGTGGACCGCGTCCGGGTGGTCCGATGGGAGCACGTCCGGCAGGTCCGGGCGGCGCTCGTCCGATGGGACCTGGTGGTCCTCGCCCCAGCGGTCCGGGTGGACCGGGTGGTCCGCGTCCGGGTGGACCGATGGGCGCTCGTCCGTCGGGTCCGGGCGGAATGCGCGGACCGGGTGGTCCGGGCGGCCGCAATCAGGGACCTGGCCGTCCGCCGCTGGTCACGCCGGCGCCGACTGGTCCGGGACCGAACATCATCCGTCGCAAGAAGGAAGATGATCGTCCCGAGGATCACGACAAGAAGAAGGGGAAACGCGGGACGAAGACCGTTCGCACCGCGGAGTTCGATCAGGACCTGCTGACGAAGGGTCCGTTCTCCGGAACGCAGATCATCAACGACGACATCGGGCCGGACATCGTCCTGCCGGATGAAGAGCCGAAGAAGGTCTCGTCGCGCCGCGATGCGCGTAAGCAGACCTCCAACGCGAAGGTTCTCGAGTTCAAGCGTCCGACCGGCAAGGTCGCGCTGACCGAGGGCGTCGCGGTGAAGGAGCTCGCCGAGAAGCTCGACGTCAAGGCCAGCGATCTCATGAAGCACCTCTTCATGAAAAAAGGCCTGATGGTCTCGATCAATCAGCCCCTCGGCGCAGAGCTCGCGCTCGAAGTCGCACGCGAGCTCGGCATCGACGCCGAGATGGTCTCGTTCGAAGAGGCCGTCGAGCTCGAGGCGATGGAGCGCAGCGAAGCCACCGGCGGCGGTACCGTGCCGCGCGGTCCGGTCATCACCGTCATGGGTCACGTCGACCACGGCAAGACCTCGCTCCTCGACGCCATTCGGGAAACCAACGTTGCCGGCGGCGAAGCCGGCGGCATCACGCAGCACATCGGCGCGTATCACGTCGACAAGCGTGGCCGGAAGATCGTCTTCCTCGACACGCCAGGCCACGAGGCCTTCACGATGATGCGTGCACGCGGCGCGAAGGTGACGGACATCGTCATCCTCGTGGTCGCGGCCGACGACGGCGTCATGCCGCAGACGAAGGAAGCCATCGATCACGCGCGGGCCGCGAAGGTCCCGATGATCGTGGCCATCAACAAGATCGACAAACCGAACGCGAACATCGAGCGCGTGCGCCGCGAGCTTTCCGAGGCGAACGTCCTCGTCGAGCAGTGGGGCGGCGACGTGGTCTCGGTCGAAGTCTCGGCCGTGAAACGCCAGGGCATCGACGACCTGCTCGACATGATCCTGCTCACCGCGGACATGCTCGATCTCAAGGCGAATCCGGACCTTCCGGCCAAGGGCGTCGTGCTCGAAGCGAAGAAGGAAGTCGGACGCGGCATCGTCGCGACGCTGCTCGTGCAGGACGGCACGCTGAAGATCGGCGATCCGTTCTTCTCGGGTCAGACCTGGGGTCGCGTTCGCGCGATGACCGACGAGCGCGGCAAGCGCATTCACGAAGCGGGTCCTGCGACGCCGGTCCAGCTCACCGGTCTCGATGAAGTCCCGAACGCGGGCGATTCGCTCTCGGTCGTCGACGACGAGACGCAGGCGCGCATGATCGGTCAGCTCCGTCAGGAGAAGGCACGCGAGGCCCAGCAACAGAAGGGCAGCCGCATGTCGCTCGATCAGCTCTTCCAGCGCATGCAGGCCGGCGGCGTGAAGGATCTCAACGTCATCATCAAAGCGGACGTGCAGGGTTCAGTCGAAGTGCTGAACGAGACGGTCCGCAAGCTGTCGACCCCCGAGGTCAAGGTCAACGTCATTCACTCCTCGGTCGGCGCAATCTCGACCAACGACGTTTTGCTCGCGACCGCGTCGGACGCGATCGTGGTCGGCTTCAACGTCCGTCCGGAGAGAAATGCCGCGGATCTGGCCGACAAGGAAGGCGTCGACATCCGGATGTACACGGTCATCTACAACCTGGTCGACGAGATCAAGGCCGCGATGGTCGGTCTCCTCGATCCGAAGTTCCAGGAAGTCTTCCAGGGCCGCGCGGAAGTGCGCGACACGTTCAAGGTGCCGAAGGCGGGCGTCATCGCCGGCTGCATGGTCACCGAGGGCACCATTCCGCGCACCGCGACCATCCGCCTGCTGCGCGACAACCGCGTCATCCTCGAAGGGGGCAAGATCGCCTCGCTGCGCCACTTCAAGAACGACGTGGCCGAAGTTCGTCAGGGCTTCGAGTGCGGCATCGGCATCGACCGCTTCCAGGACGTGAAGATCGGCGACGTCATCGAGGCCTTCAAGGTCGAGACGATCACGCCGGCCCTCAGCAACTAACCAACCCTTGATGGGAGCGCCGCGACGTCGCGGCGCTCCTTCGTCATGATCGTCGCCGTCGCACTCTTCGAGATTCACATCGAGTACGCGCAGTCGCTGAAGGACAAGCGGCAGGTCGTGCGCTCGCTGAAAGACCGGCTGCGGCACACCTTCAAATGCTCGGCGAACGAAGTCGGGCTGCAGGATCTGCATCAGCGGGCACGTCTGGCGGTGTCGTTCATCGCCGACCGCAACGACTCGGCAGACTCATTGCTGGATAAGATTCAGAATTACGTGGAGTCGAACAGCGACGCGGTGCTCGCGGGCTGGACGAGCGAGAAGCTCGATTTCGACGAGAACGCAGACTTATGAAGAAAACACGCCGTACCTCTCGAGTGGGTGAGAACGTTCGCGACGCGCTGGTGCAGGTTCTGCGCAGCGATCTCCGCGACTTCGACATGGGCTGGTCTTCGATCAGCGAAGTCGAGGTCAGTCCCGACCTTCACTATGCCCGCGTCTACATCACCGGCCTCAAGGAAGAGGATGCGAAGGAAACCGTCGAGGAGCTGCGCCGCATCGCCGGCCAGGCTCGCTACGCCCTCGGCAAGCGCATTCATCTGCGCTTCACTCCCGAGCTCGACTTCCGCTACGACGAGACGGCCATGCGCGCGCTGCGCGTCGAGACTCTCCTGCGCGAGGTCATCCCGCCGCGCAGCGAAGAGGAGTTGGACGGCGATCAGCCGGACGACGCTGAGGAAAAAGAGGACGAGTAGCTACTCGCGGACGAACACGTTCTTCCGGTAGTAGTCCAGCTCCGCGATCGACTCTTCGATGTCGGCGAGAGCGCGATGCAGTTCCTGCTTCGGCGGCGGGCAGTACTTGCCCGCGTACCACTCGTTCACCATCACCTTGATCGAGCTCACGTCGACTACCTTGTAGTGCAGGTAGTCGTGCAGCGCGGGCATGTACTTCACGATGAAGCGCTTGTCCTGGCCGATCGAGTTGCCGCACAGCGGAGCCGTCTTCGCGTAGCAGTGGCGCTTCACGAAGCTCAGCGTGAGCCTTTCGGCCTCCGCGACCGTCACGCCTTCCGTGCGCACGCGTTCGAGCAGTCCGCTCTCTTTGTGTGTGCGCTGGTTCCACGAGTCCATCTTCGCCAGTCGCGCCTCGCTCGCCTTGATGGCGACGACAGGCCCGCGCGCGATGATCTCCAGGTCGTAGTTCGTGATGATCGTGGCGATTTCGAGCAGCACGTCCTTCGACGGGTCGAGCCCCGTCATCTCGCAATCGATCCAGACCAGATGTTTTTTGCTTTTCTTGGTCCCCATGGGCGGCGGCATTCTATCCGGCGCCGCGGCTTCGTCCTTCCCCGCTAAATTTTGAACAAGTTCAGAAAAGCCCTTGACGTGGCTCCGTCTCGGGCCTAAGTTACTTTTGAACGCGTTCAATAACGCGGTAGCGACAGGAGAAACGCCATGATTGTCGGCACTTACCTCACATACCTCCTCATCAGTGTCACCGTGACCGTTCTCGTCGGCCGGACGCTTCACAAGAACGGCCGGATCTTCCTGGTGGACTCGTTTCACGGCAACGCCGCCCTCGCGGACTCCGTCAACCACCTGCTCGTGGTCGGCTTCTACCTGGTCAACGTCGGGTTCGTGTCGCTCGCGCTGAAGTACGGCGAGCGCGCTGCGACGCTGGAGCAGGCCATCGAGATCCTCAGCACGAAGATCGGCATCGTCCTCCTCGTCCTCGGCGTCATGCACTTCTTCAACATCCGCGTGATCTCCGCCATGCGACGCCGCGCGGTCGAAGGCGTGCGTCCGCCGGTGCGTCCGCAGCACGTCGTGACGCCGCCGGCAGGAGCGTGAGGCGGCCACCATGACTGAAGGAATCGAGAAGCTCTACATCCTCTACGACTCCCGCTGCGGACTCTGCTCTCGCGTTCGCGAGTGGATGCTCGAGCAGCCGGTGTACGTCCCGCTGGACTTCGTGGCCGCCGGCTCCGATCGCGCGCGCCGGCTGTTCCCGGCGCTCGCGCATGACGACGCGCCCGCGGAGCTGATCGTGGTCACGTCGGACGGCGAGGTGTACGAGAACGACGCGGCCTGGATCGTCTGCCTCTGGGCGCTGCGCGAGCTGCGTCCGTGGTCGCGGCGATTCGCACACGGGCCGCTGCGGCCGCTCGCCCGCGCCGCGTGGAACGTGTTGTCCGGCAATCGCGAGCAGGTCAGCCGCCTGCTCTCGCTGCAGAGCGACGCGGAAATCGTGCGACAGCTCGAGTCCCAACCCATCGACACCGCCTGTGCTTTGAACTGAAGGAGAACGCCATGAAGATCGTCATTCCCGGAGGCTCCGGTCATCTCGGATCGCTGCTCGCCCGCAACTTCCGCGATCAGGGTCACGACGTCTCGATTCTCAGCCGCACGCTCGACGCGCGTGCCGGCGTGCGCGACGCGCGCTGGCAGGGCATTCGGATCGTGCAGTGGGACGGACGCACGCGCGGCTCGTGGGTCGGGGAGATCGACGGCGCGGACGTCGTGATCAACCTCGCCGGACGCAGTGTGGACTGTCGCTACGACGACGAGACGCGTGCGGAGATCATGGACTCGCGCGTCGAGTCCGCGCGCATCGTCGGCGACGCGATCGCACGTGCGACGTTTCCGCCGCGCTTGTGGCTGCAGATGAGCACCGCGACGATCTACGCGCATCGCTACGACTCCGCAGACGAGCAGACGCCGATCGTCGACGAAGCGGATCCGCACTGGCAGTTCAGCATCGACGTGGCGCGTGCGTGGGAGCTCGCGCTCGACGACGCGGACGCGCCGCACACGCGCAAAGTCGCGTTGCGCACGGCGATGGTGATGTCGGCTGATGAAGGCGGCGCGTTCGAGTTGCTGCGCCGTCACGTGCGCATGGGCTTCGGACGGTTCGGCGACGGACGGCAGTACATGTCGTGGATTCACGAGCGCGACTTCGTACGCGCCGTGGAGTTCCTGATCGCGAATGAAGTCGCAGGTCCGGTGAATCTCGCGTCGCCGTATCCGCTGCCGAACGAAGAGTTCATGCACATCCTCAGCAACGCCGTCGGCGGACGTTTCGGGATTCCGTCGAGCGGCTGGCTGCTGGAGCTCGGCGCGTGCATCTTCCGCACGGAGCCCGAGCTCGTGCTCAAGAGTCGCAACGTCGTACCGGCGCGATTGCTCGACGCCGGATTCAGGTTCGAGTTGCCGCTGTGGCAGGACGCGGTGGAGGAGCTGGCGCTGCGCGAAGAGGGAGCGCTCGCGACGTGGTGAGCGATGAGGTCCGCTATGCTGCACGCGATGGCGACGCCGAAGGCTGAAGAGACGCGCAACCGCATTCTCGATGCGGCGTTGCGTCTCTTCCGCGAGCGCGGGTTCGAGCAGACCACGATGCGCGACGTCGCCGCGGCGGCCGGCGTCGCGACGGGCGCGGCTTACTACTACTACCGCTCCAAAGAAGATCTCGTGATGGCGTTCTATCTCCGCACCGACGAAGAGGCGAGGGAGACATTCGCGAACGCGGTCGGCGCGTCGAAGGATCTGAAGAAGCGCATCGCCGGCTTGATTGAAGCGAAGTTCGCGCAGTTCGAAGAGCATCGCAATCTGCTCACGACGCTGCTCAAAGCCGGCGTCGATCCTCGCGACTCGCTCTCGCCGTTCGGCGAGGAGACGCGCGTCGTACGCGACGAGAACATCGCTTGGTACGCGCGCGCGCTCGATGGTTCCGATGTATCGATCCCCAAAGATCTCGAGCCGCATCTGCCGCGATTGCTCTGGCTGTATCACATGGGACTGATCTACTACTGGATCGTCGATCAGTCGCCAGGCCAGCGGAAGACGCGCAGATTGGCCGCCGCGACGCTCGACCTGATCGTGCAATTGCTGAAGGTCGCGTCGCTGCCGTTCATGGGACCACTGCGCAAGCGCGCGCTGAAAGTGCTGCGCGCAGTCGAAGAGGACTGAGCGCTCGCGCTCGCCGGAATGGCGAGTATCCTACGCGTCCGATGATGCCACCAAAGAAAACCGCCGACGGGGTTCTCCTCGTCGACAAGAAGTCCGGAATCACCTCTCACGACGTCGTGGAGCGCTTCCGCCGCCGCGCGAAAGTGAAGAAGGCCGGACACACCGGAACTCTCGATCCACTTGCCACCGGTCTGCTCGTGCTCTGCGTCGGCAAGGCCACGCGTCTGCAGGCCTATCTCATGGGAATGGAGAAGACGTACGAGGGGACGATCCAGTTCGGCTGGGCCACCGACTCGTACGACGCCGCGGGCACGCCCGGCGGCGAAGCAAATGAACACGACGTGACGAACGTCGACTTCGAGCCGCACGTCGCGAAGTTTCGCGGGGAGATCGAACAGATGCCGCCCGCGTTTTCCGCGAAGAAAATCGAAGGCGTGCGCGCCTACGAGCTCGCGCGCAAAGGCGAGGAAGTGAAGCTGCAGCCGAAACGCGTGACGGTGTACGAGTTCACGATCGTCGAAGTGCAGGGATCGCGCATGCGTTTCCGCGTCCGTTCCTCCGCCGGCACGTACATGCGCAGTCTCGCCCACGACCTCGGCCAGTCGATCGGCGTCCCCGCGCATCTCGCCGATCTCCGCCGCACCGCGATCGGCACGTTCCACGTCGACAAAGCGATCGGCTTCGACAAGATGTCCGACTCGACGCCTGAGGCGATCCTTACGGCGCCGCACTTCCAGTCGCTCGCCGAGATCGAGCTTCCGCTCGCGAGCATTCGCGTCGACTGGGCGCAGCAGGGGAAGTTGATGCAGGGGCAGGCTGTGATCCTCGTCCCACCGACTCCCGTGAAGCGCGAGGAGCTCGTCGCGCTCGGCAATCCGCACGATCAGCTCGTCGGCATTGGCGAGGTCGTGAACGTGTTGCGCGAGGGTGGGCCGGTGGAAGTGAAGCCGAAGGTGATGGTCGCGGGCTGAGGTTTTTTCGCGACTGCCGGGATTGTTTTCCGCTCCGCCCCCTGTTATGGTCCGCGGTTCAAAGCCAAAGGTGTATTCAAAAGTAGTGGTTTAACCGAACAAGGAGAAGGATTTGTCCACCACCAAGCAGCAGAAGTCGGACCTCATCAACTCGTATCGAGTCCATGACTCTGATACCGGGTCGCCAGAAGTGCAGATTGCACTCCTCTCGAACCGCATTAGCTATCTGACCGAGCATTTCAAGACCCACGCGAAGGATCACCACTCGCGCCGCGGTCTTCTGAAGCTGGTTGGCCGCCGTCGTCGCCTGCTCGACTACCTCAAGCAGATCGACGTGGAGCGCTACCGCTCGATCATCGACAAGCTCGGCATTCGAAAGTAAGCGATCCCATCCCGGGGCGGGCGTCGAGCCCGCCCCAAGTCTTTTCAGGCTCGAAGCCTGCACGAAATTCCTTCCCGGCCGGATCCCATCGTTCGGCCACAAGCGACAATCCAACAGCCCGAGGTGATGAGTGGCCTCGCGGCACATCGAAGGAAATCAATGCCATTTAAGAGAGAACTGCAAATCGGCGGGAAGTCCCTGTCGCTGGAGACAGGTGCGATCGCCAAGCAGGCCAACGGCTCCGTAGTCGTTCGTTACGGCGACACGGTGGTCCTCGCCACCGCCTGCTACAAAGACGGCAACGTGATCGGCGACTTCATGCCCCTCACCGTTGACTACAAGGAGTACACGTACGCCGGCGGACGCATCCCGGGCGGCTTCTTCAAACGTGAAGGACGTCCGACCGAGAAAGAGATCCTGACCTCGCGTCTGATCGATCGTCCCCTCCGCCCCTCGTTCCAGAAGGGCTATCGCCAGGAAACGCAGATCATCGCCCTCGTGCTTTCGGCCGACGGTGAGAACGATCCGGACGTGCTGGCCATCAACGCCGCCTCCGCGGCGCTTTCGATCTCGGAGATTCCGTTCCTCAATCCGATCAGCGCCGTGCGCGTCGGCTACGTGGACGGCGAGATCGTCATCAATCCGACCAACTCCCAGCGCGACCTCTCCGACCTCGACCTGATCGTGGCCGGCACCGACAGCGCGATCGTGATGGTCGAAGCCGGTGCGCGTGAAGTGGACGAGAAGGTCGTCCTCGACGCGTTCGACGCCGCGCATGCCGAGATCAAGCGCCTCTGCGAACTGCAGAAGCAGCTCCGCGCCGATGTCGGCAAAGAGAAGATTGCGGTCGAGTACAAGCCGAAGTTCACCGAGGAGCAGCTCAACGAGCTCCTGAGCCAGCATGGCGCGTCGCTCGAAGCGGCGATGCAGACCAGCGGCAAGTTCCAGCGTTACGACGCGATCAAGGCCGTCAAGAAGGCGATCATCGAGAGCGTTCCGGCCGAAGAAGTCGAGCGTGTCGCTGCGGTCACCGCGGCGTTCGGCGAGATGGAAGTGCGGATCTTCCGCAATCTCATGCTCGAGAAGAACACGCGCGTCGACGGCCGCCGCTTCGACGAGATCCGCCCGATCACCGTCGACCTCGGCGTTCTCCCACGCACGCACGGTTCTGCGATCTTCACCCGTGGCGAGACCCAGGCGCTCGTCACCGTGACCCTCGGCACGCCGCAGGAAGCGCAGAAGATCGAAGACTTCGAAGGCGAGACCTTCCAGCGCTTCATGCTCCACTACAACTTCCCGCCGTTCTCGGTCGGTGAAGTGAAGTTCCTGCGCGGTCCCGCGCGACGCGAGATCGGCCACGGCAACCTCGCGCGCCGCGCCCTCGCGCCGCTCCTGCCGCCCGAAGACGAGTTCGCGTACACGATTCGCATCGTGTCGGACATCCTCGAGTCGAACGGCTCGTCGTCGATGGCTTCGGTCTGCGGCGGCTCGCTGGCGATGATGCAGGCGGGTGTTCCGCTGCGCGCTGCCGTCGGCGGCGTCGCGATGGGCCTCGTTTCGAGCGAAGACAACACCAAGCACGCCATCCTCACCGACATCGCCGGCATGGAAGACCATGAAGGCGACATGGACTTCAAGGTGGCGGGCACGAAGAACGGCATTACCGCGCTGCAGATGGACATCAAGGTGTCGGGTCTGTCGCGCGAGGTGATGGCCAAGGCGCTGGAGCAGGCCAAGGCCGGCCGCCTCTACATCATCGACAAGATGGACGCCGCGATCGCGACGCCGTCCGCCGAGCTCTCCGAGTTCGCGCCGCGCCTCTACACGATTCAGATTCCGAAGGACCGCATCCGCGACGTCATCGGCTCGGGTGGCAAGACCATCCGCTGGATCGTCGAGGAGACCGGCACCAAGATCGACGTCGAGGACGACGGCAAGGTCACGATCGCGTCGACCGATGCGAAGTCGGCCGAGCGCGCCATCGAGATCATCAAGGGACTCACGGCGTCGCCCGACGTCGGGACGAACTACAAAGGCACGGTCAAGCGCATCGAGCCGTACGGAGCGTTCGTCGAGATCCTCCCGGGTCAGGACGGACTGCTGCACATCAGCGAGATGGCGCACACGCGCGTCGGTCAGGTGACCGACCTCTTCCAGCTCGGCGACGAAGTGGAAGTGCAGGTCGTGGCGATCGAGCCGGACACCGGCAAGATCCGTCTCTCGCGCAAGCCGCTGCTGCCGCCTCCGACTGAAGAGGAACTGGCTGCTGCGCGCGAGCGTGAGTCGCGTGGACCTCGCGGTCCGCGTGAAGGCGGCGGTGGCGACCGCGGTGGAGATCGCGGCGGCTTCCGCGGCGGCGACCGCGATCGTGGTCCGCGTCGTGATGGTGGCGGCGGCGGTGGATTCCGGGGCGGCGATCGCGATCGTGGTCCACGTCGCGACGATCGCGGCCCGCGCCGTGACGATCGTCCGCGCCGCGAAGGGGGTCCGCGCGAAGGCGGTCCCCGCGAGGGTGGTCATCACGAAGGTGGTGGCAACCAGGGCGGCGGCAACTCGGGCGGCAACGAAGGCGGCGGCGAGCCGCAGTCGTAGTTCGCAACAACACGAAGCAAATCGAGAGGCGGGCAGCGATGCCCGCCTCTCTCATTTTGTGTCGCGCTTCGTTACGGCGCGACCCCGATGGAATCCACCCACACTTGCGGTCCTCGGGTTTCGACCTTGCCGGCGGGCGATCAGCCCGCGTCATCCGAGATCACGAGTGCGCTTCGTTACGGCGCGATCCCGATGGAATCAACCCACACTTGCGTTCCTCGGGTTTCGACCTTAATGGACGTGATGGTCTGCCCTTCAAGACCGACGAGCGACGCGGGGACTTCGAGTCGCGTCCAGACGTCCGATGATGGATTGGCTCCCATATACACCGCCGTGCTTTCGCCGCCGATGCCGGTGCTGCCCCAGTACGCCGAGCCGCTGAGCGTGCCCGCGTACCACGTGATCTTGATCTCGCTGAGCGTCGCGCAGCTCGTCGGCATCACGTATGTGATGAGATCTGTGCCCGTGTCGACGAACAGCGAGAGATCGTCGACGCGCACGACGCTGATCGGTGAGGCGCCGAAGAAAGGATAGGCGAGAGACAGCGTGCCGCTTGCGGCCTGCGAGTAGTACCACTCGCCGTACGAAAGGTACGAGCCGACGGGGATGTCGTCGTCGATCCAGACGTCGTCCGTGCCGGGGATGGACGGCTGCGACGGGACGCTCGGCAGGCAGCCGACGTCGTCGGTGCCGACGTGATCGAACCACGTGCGGCCGTCATACGTCTCGATCTGAATCCACTCGAGCGGCTGCCCCTGCATGTTGAGCGGGCTGGAGATCGGAACTTCGAGACGCGTCCAGGTGCCGCCCGCGGGGACGTTGCCGCGGCGGAACTTCGTGCCGCCGCTGATCAGATTGTCGCCCCAGTACACGACCGCGGTGCGGAACGTCGAGCGATACGTGACCTTGATCTCGCGCGGCATGTCGCACGGATCGGTGAGCACGTAGAAGATCGCCTTGCCGCTGCCGAACTTCAGGATTTCGTTGATGCCTTCGATGCGCAGGGAGTTCGTGCCCGCGCCGTTCAGGCGGAATGATTGCGAGCCGGTTGCGTACTGCGACGTGTCCCAGTTGAGACTGCCGACGGTCACCGATGCACCGGAGGGGAGCGAGTCGTCGATCCAGACGTCGTCGGACGAGGGTGGGCTGGGCTGCGAGGCGAACGGAGTGGTGCACTGCGCCAGAACCTGCGGACCGGCGGCGACGACGAGAAGAGACACGAACAGCACTGCGAGCCAGTTGCTCTGCTTCACGGTAAAGCCTCCTTGTTTGTTGGTCGCGGGCCGGCCTGCGATGGGATCAAGATTGGGCCGGACGGATGGTTCCGGCTAGGGACATTTCGTGCGCGTGCATGCGGCGGTACTGATCGGGAGAGAGTCCGGTGCCGCGACGAAACGCCCTGTAGAACGTGCGCCGCGTGCCGAACCCGCAGAGGTATCCGATGCGCGTCGTCGACAGCTCGGACGACGCGAGGAGTTGCTGCGCCTGCCGGATCTGGCGGCGCTTCAGGTACGACGACAACGGCACGCCGTACGCGGAGGCGAAGTCGCGGCTGAGCCGCTCGCGAGCCAGTCCCAGCAGGGTCGCCAGCTCGGAGACGCGGGGCGTCTCTTCCTGCGAAAAGCAGCGACGGAGGTATGCATCGACGTCATGACGGAGATCCGACATTGGACGTTCAAAGTGCCGTACGAAAAAATGCGATTTGTTGACGTACGTCACACTCGATTTCCGGGCGATGGGTGCACGCGCGTGCGCGATGACGCGATCGGCGCGAATTGGTTTCAGCGCGCAGATTTCGCATCGATTTCGCGCGAATCTGCATAAGGGAGAACGCCGCACGATTCGCTGATTCGTGACGGATGGATGGCGCGGCGCGGGTGCATGATCGCGGCATGCCGCTCGACATCCGCCTCAAGCCGGTCGAGGAACTTTTGTTCCGCGGCGACATCGTGGCGGTGGGGAAGTTCCGCTGTCCCGCGACGCATCCGCTGTTCCGCGACTCCGGCCCGTGCAGCCATCACACGTTCGTCTTTCCGCGCGCCGTCACCGGCATCCGTCACGCGGACGGCACGCGCTTCACCGGCAGTCCCGGCGGCATGGCGATGTACAACCAGCATCAGGAGTACACGCGCGAGCGCATCAGCGACACCGACGCGTCGGACTGGTACACGATCGCGGACGACGTGCTGCTCGACCTGATGTCCGCGCATGACACGCACGCAACCTCGAAGCGACCGTTCCGCATCGCCGAAGTCGCGAGCGACGGCGTCAGCTTTCTCGAGCAGCGCATGCTCTTCGACGCCCTCGATGCGCATCGCGAGCTCGACGCGAATCACGTCGAAGAGACCGTGCTGCGCGTGATCGAGCGCGTGTTGACGAGAGCGTACGCACGCGCGAAACCGCGTTACATCGACGTCGACGCAATCGAACACGCACGAGCGCTCATCGCCGCCGATCCGTCCGAGAACGTTTCGCTGCGACAACTCGCGCGACTCTGCGAGCTCTCGCCGTTTCAGCTCTGCCGCCAGTTTCGCGCGCACACCGGCGAGACGCTGACGCGTTATCGCCACTCACTTCGGCTGCGATTTGCACTCGAACGTCTCCGCGACAAACACGCTGATCTCTCCACGCTCGCCTTCGACCTCGGCTACTCGAGCCACAGTCATTTCACGTTTGTTTTCCGCCGTCACTTCGGACTGACGCCGCAGCGCTATCGCCGCGCAATTTCGTGATAGCGACGCGCTCGCGCGTCGGCGATGCTCCCGTGCATGCGCCTCGCCGTGCTTCTCTTCACACTCCTCGCTGCCACCGAACCGACGACTCCCCAGGACTGGTTCAACCTCGGCGTGACCCGTCACGACGCGGGTGACTACGCCGGCGCTCTCGTCGCATTCGAGAAAGCGGTCGCGCTGAGACACGTCGCACCAGTCGCACTCCCGATGCGCCTGGCGCGGACGTACGCGCGACTCGGAAAGCGCGACGAGGCGCTCACGCAATTGCGACTCGCGGCCGATCGCGGCTATCCGTTGACCGAGCAACTCAACGCGGAGAACGACTTCCTCGCGATTCGCGGCGACGCGCGCTGGAACGGCATCGTCGCGATCGTGCGCAAGAACCAGCATCCGTGCCGCGACACCCCCGAATTTCGGCAGTTCGACTTCTGGCTCGGCGAGTGGGACGTCGAACAGGGCGGCCAGAAGATCGCGCGCAGCAGCATTCAACTCATCCTCGACGACTGCGTGGTCTTCGAGAACTACGAGGCGCCGGGCTACAGCGGCAAGTCGCTCAACACGTGGGATGCAGGCGAGAAGCGTTGGGAGCAGCACTACATGGACACGACCGGCGCGTCGCGCGCGTTCGCCGGCGGCATGGTCGGTGAGCGCATGGTGATGACGACCGAGTTCGATCGCAACGGCGCGCGCGTCACGACGCGCATGACGTATTCGAAAGAAGGCGCCGATCGCGTGCGCCAGTTCATCGAGACGTCGCTCGACGGCGGCAAGACGTGGAGCGCCGGGTTCGACGGGATGTACGTGCGGCGGAAGTGAGTACACTGCGCGCGCATGCCGCGCGCGCTTCGCATTCTGCTGACCGTCATCGCGGCGATCATCGCGATGCACGCGATCGTCACGGTGTGGCGGCAGAACGGGAAGGCCGCCGGTCTCGATTTCTACATCTACTTCGTGAACGCGCAACTCGCCGCGCGCGACGACATCGAGAACATCTACGCCGCGGACGTGCAGGAGCGCGTCGGCGACGAGTACTTCGAGCGCGCGCAACGCAGCGGATCGGAGTTGCGCAAGTACGACGCGAACCGCCGTCGCCGCCTCGACAACGTCTCCAGTCCGTTGCTCTACACGACGCTGCGCTGGGTGAGCCGCGACTACGACTTTGCTCTGCGGCAATATCACGCGCTGCTGCTCTTCGCGTTCGTCGCAGGCGTGTTGCTGCTGGCGTGGCGCGCACGCGTTCCGTGGTGGATTGCGCTGCTTCTGCTGGCCGTGTTGCTGTACGTGTATCGAGGCTTCGAAGCAGACTTGCGCGTCGGCAACGTGAACGCGTTGCAGTTGTTCGTCATCGGCGCGATGCTCGCCGTCGCGACGCGCAGCCGCATCGCCGCCGCAATCCTCCTCGGCGCACTGCTCGCGTTCAAACCGAATCTGTTGTTCGTGCTCGCATTGCTCGTCGCATCACGCGTGATTGCGCGCGACTGGGCGCGTCTGCGACTCGAACTCCTCGGCGGCGCGATCGGCGGCGTCGCGGCGTTCGTGATCGCGTCGATCAGCTACGGATCGCCGCGGGTGTGGCTGCAGTGGATCACCGCCGCGAATCAGTTCTGGCATCGGCTGCCGACACGCATGGAGCGCAACGTTGCGCCCGCACTGTCGTGGTTCAACGCGTACGGGACGTGGGTGAGTTACGCGATCGCGGCGCTGCTCATCGCGATCGTCTGCATCGCGATCGCGAAGAAGAAACGCGCCGACGACTTACTGATCGTGTCGGCGGGACTGCTCGTCTATCTCCTCAGCGCGACGGTGGTCTGGCTGCACTACATGGTGCTCGCGATTCCCGCGGCGATCG
>DASVNL010000752.1:0-2908 GCA_036383875.1 Thermoanaerobaculia bacterium | reverse complement strand
TTCGCGCAGCGTCACCAACTCCGCTGGTGCGGGGCGGATCAGCGCGATGTCGGCGGCGGTCAGGGCGGTGAGAGCGAGTTGCTGCTTCGACTGCGGGTCGCCGGGCGTCGGACGGCGCGGCTGACCTTTCGTGCGACGCAGAACCGATTCGAGCGTCGCCTTTGGACGCATGACGCGGACTCGCACCGCGCCGGCGGGGAGGCCGGTCAGCGGCTTCCCGTCGTACGAGATCTCCGCGCGCAGGCGTCGCGGCTCGACCGACAGGCGGTAGTCGAGGTGGCGTTCGAGGAAGAACACATTCAACGTGAACGGCCCCGCGGCGCGCAGTCGCGGGTTGCGACGCACGCGCGCGGTCCACGTCCCTTCCGACGGCTTCTCGAGATCGAACGATTGGATCTCCGCCTGCGGCAGATTCTGGATATTCGTCGGCGTCGCGACTTTGAGCGCGTTCGGGCGCAAGACTTCGAGGTCGTATGCGTTCACCGACGGCGGCGCCCACTGCAGCGAGAACACCACGCGTCGCGCCGACTTGTCGACCAGCACCGCCGTCTCCGACTTCGAGCTGCGCGTCGCGATCGACGCCGTGTTGCCTTTGAGAATCGAGACCAGCGTCTGCGCGAACGTGTCGTACATCGTGTTCGCGTCGATCGCGAGATACGAACGGCCCGCGGTCTCGAACGAAATGTTGCGCAGCAGATTCTCGTCGACCACGTCCGGCGTGCCGAAGCCGATCGTCTGAATCGGGATGAAGCGCTTGCGCAGCTCCGCGTCGAGTCCGCTCACGGGAGTCAGACCGAGAAACCCACTGGGCGTTGCCGCGATGAGCGGCGCGGTGTTCTGCATCCCATCCGTGACGACAATCGCCATCGCGTCGTGCGCGGGATCCGCCTTCCACTGCTGCATCGCGGAGTTGATCCCCGCGCCGATCGACGTCGAGCCGCCCGGTGCGAGACCGTCGATCACAGTGAGCAACGGCGACCAGCCCACGCCGCGCTTGAGAAAGAAGTTCGCGGGAGGATCGGCGCCCGCGACCGTCTTCGGCGTCGCGACGTTGTCGAAGAAGACGATGCCCATGCGGTCCTCATCCCAATTGAGGCCGCCGGTGGGCGCGTCGATCATCATCCAGTTCGCGACGAACGCACTCGCCGCCGACTTCAGGATCATCGCCTTGGTCGTCATCGACGCCGGACTCACGCCCGGCGGCAGCTCCGCGATGCTCCCTGACTTGTCGAGCACGAGCATCACGTCGAGTGGCAGGCGGCCCATGTACGTCGCGTCGAGCGCCGGTGCGACCGCGTCCGCGCCCGGCGTGACGATCCCCGGCAGATCCGCGATGCGACGCGAGACCTGCGAGCACTCCGCCGCAGGCGCACCGACGACGTACGACGAGATGCGATAGTCGACGACGTCCTGCGCGCCGGAGAAACGGAGCACCACGTTCTTCTCCACCGCCCCGGCGCCGGAGCAGAAATCGCCGCTGAAGTTCGACAGCGGCCGATAGCGAATCAGCACGCGATTGCTCGGCGCACTTTCGAACGAGATGGAGTCGCCGGCGACGGTTTGCGTTGCGCCGAGGTTGATGGTGGTTGCGTTGTCGATGACGAGTTGGGAGCCGGCGGGCGCGGCGCTGAGACTGAGAAGAATGCGCACCTCGCCGGTTTCCTGCGAGGGGTCGAAGCGTTGCGGAATGGTCAGCGTGAAACTCTCGCTTGCCATCGCGGCAGGCGGCAGCATGGCGCAGATCGCCAGGACGGCAATCGTGATCGCTCTCTTCATATTCTTCTCCCTCGATTGAAGGAAGGATTGAAGCACGAAACGCCGCGCGGCGCACGACGCGGCGCGCCCGTACAATCACCGCCTCGATGTTCACCGGAATCCTCTCTGCGCTGCCGTGGGCAGTCGTCGCGATTGCGCTCTTCGCGCTCGCCGCGGTGATTTACACGCGCCAGAAGGCGTCGCGTGTGGCGGTGCTGTTCTGCTGGATGATCGTGCTGGTCGGCGTGTGGTTCATGGGCTTCGCCGTGATGTTCTCGACGACGGACGTCGACACCGCGACCATCGCCGCGCGACTCGCGCTCGGTGCGATCTGTTTCCTCCCCGCCGCGATCTACGACTTCACCGCGACGGCGCTGCGGCTGCAATCGTCGCGTCGCTGGCTGATTCGCGCCGCGTGGATCGTCGGCGCGATTTTCTCCGCGCTCTCGCTCTTCACGCACAGCATGGCCGCGCGAATGGAGCCGCATTCGTGGGGGCTCTACCCCGCCGCCGGCATCGCGACCATCCCCTTCCTCTTCTACTTCGCCGGCGCCCTCGGTACGCAAGTCATCGAAGGGATCATCGAGTGGCGGCGCACTGAAGACGCGAAACGACGTCGCCGCGTGGCGAAGCTGATGATCAGCTTCATCGTCGTCTACATCGCGGCGCTGGACTGGCTGCCGATGTTCGGCTTCGAGACGCGGCCGCTCGCGTACGTGCCGGTCATCGCGTTCATGCTCATCGCGTGGGGCACGATCCGCCGCCATCGTTTTCAGCCGATCACCGCGGCGAGCGCCGCACGCGAGATCCTCGACACGATGGCCGACGCGCTCTTCGTCATCGACGCGAACGGCTGCATTCGCGTGACGAATCACTCCGTCCGCGAAGTGTTCGGCTATCGCGACTCCGACCTCCTCGGCCGCGCCATCGACAAGCTCGAAGAGATCGACGGCGACGACACGATCTCGCGCACGCTCCGCGATCTCGCCAAGCGCGGCGCGATTCGCGATCAGGAACGACGACTGCGACACGCTGACGGACATGCGATCAGCGTCAGCATCTCGATCTCTCCCGTCGGCGACGGCAGCGCGCAACAGGGCGCGGTCGTCATCGCGCGCGACATTCGCGATCGCAAACGCACCGACGAAGAACT
>DASVNL010000751.1:0-8546 GCA_036383875.1 Thermoanaerobaculia bacterium | reverse complement strand
TGTGCGACCGCGACATCGAGATCGCCGTCGCCGTTGAAGTCGCCGGTTGCAACGGAACGCGGCGCGTCGATCGTCGCCACGATCGTGCCCTGTCCGAACGTGCCGTCGCCGTTGCCGAAGTACACGACGATCTGGTCGGTGCCGGGTGCGGCGGCGACGACGTCCAGATCGCCGTCCTCATTGATGTCGCCAATCGCAGTGTCGCCGATGGCGATCGTCAGCGTCGTCACGATGGGCGTCGTGAAGGGCAAGCCTGCCTCGTTGCGGAGGACCTGCAGCGAATCGCTGTTCGCGATCAACAGATCCTTCGCGCTGTCGCCGGCGAAGTCGGCGTAGTGCATCTGCGTACCGGCCGCGACGGCTGGCAGCGGACGCGGACGGCGAAGGAGTCCCGCCCCTGCGAGGGACGTCGTGAGGGAGAGGAGAACGAGGAGATGGAGTACGCGCGACTTCATGGGATCGGACCACCGCGCAGTATACGGGGCTGGGGTCTAGCGAATGCGCGTGAGGCCGCGGGTCTCGGCTTTGACGAGGGCGTTGCTGCGCTCGATGCCGTGGCGCTTGTCGAGCATGGCCTGGCGGATGAAGTCGAGGATGCGGTCGAACTCCATGTCGGCGTCGTGCATCATTCGCGCGAGTTGGAGGACCACTTCCACTCCGGCCAGATTCACGCCGAGATCGCGCGTGAGGCACAGAATCATTTCCAGTTTGCGGATCTCGTCTTCGCCATAGAGCCGCGTGTTCCCGGACGTGCGCGTCGGCTTGATCAGCCCTTCGCGCTCGTACAGGCGGAGCGTTTGCGGATGGATGTTGTAACGCTCCGAGATGATCGAGATCATCACGAATCCGTCTGCTCTGCGTTTAGCCATAACTGAAGAATCCGGAATCTGAACGTGAGGCTGCGCGCATGACGCGCGCAGCCTCGAATTGCATTACTTGGTTTCGTCGACGACTTCCGCTTCGATCACGTCGTCCTTCGACGCGCCCGAAGTCGCGCCGCCGGCAGCGTCGGCACCTGCGCCACCACCCTGCTGCGCACCGGCCTGCTGGTACATCAGCTCTGCGAGCTTGTGCGAGGCCTTCTGCAGATTGTCGTGAGCCTTCTTCAGCTCCTCGACACTGCCCTGCTCCATCGCCTTGCGCGCATCGCCGATCGCGCTCTCGAGCGACTGCACATCGCCGCCGGACAGCTTCTCGCGATTCTCGCTCAGCATCTTCTCGACGTTGTACACGAGCGAGTCGAGCTGGTTCTTCGCTTCGACTTCCTCGCGGCGGCGCTTGTCTTCATCGGCATGCGCTTCCGCGTCCTTCACGAGACGCTCGACGTCGTCCTTCGACAGACCCGAAGAGCTGGTGATCGTGATCTTCTGCTCCTTGCCCGTGCCGAGGTCCTTCGCCGCGACGTGCATGATGCCGTTCGCGTCGATGTCGAAGCCGACTTCGATCTGCGGCACGCCACGCGGCGCAGGCGGGATGCCCGCGAGGTGGAAGGCGCCGAGAAGCTTGTTGGCCGTCGCCATCTCGCGCTCGCCCTGATAGACCTTGATCTCGACCGACGTCTGATTGTCAGCGGCGGTGGAGAACGTCTCGGACTTGCGCGTCGGGATCGTGGTGTTGCGCTCGATGAGCTTCGTCATCACGCCGCCGAGGGTCTCGATGCCGAGCGACAGCGGAGTCACGTCGAGCAGGAGGACGTCCTTGACGTCGCCGCCGAGCACGCCGCCCTGAACCGCCGCGCCGACCGCGACCACTTCGTCCGGATTCACACCCTTGTGCGGTTCCTTACCGAAGTAATCCTTCACGGCCTGCTGGACCATCGGGATGCGCGTCGAGCCGCCGACGAGAACGACTTCGTCGATCTTCTTCGGATCGATGCCCGCGTCCGCGAGTGCCTGCTTCACCGGACCCATCGTGCGATTCACGATGTCGCCGATGAGCTGCTCGAACTTCGCACGCGTCAGCGAGAGATTGAGATGCTTGGGACCCGATGCATCCGCCGTGATGAACGGCAGGTTGACGTCGGTCGACATGGTCGACGAGAGCTCGATCTTGGCCTTCTCGGCAGCTTCCTTGAGGCGCTGCAGAGCCATCTTGTCCTTCGACAGATCGATGCCCTGATCTTTCTTGAACTCGTCGATGATCCAGTCGATGAGGCGCTGGTCGATGTTGTCGCCGCCGAGGTGAGTGTCGCCGTTGGTCGACTTCACTTCGACGACGCCGTCGCCGACTTCGAGCACGGAGATGTCGAACGTACCGCCGCCGAAGTCGTACACGGCGATGGTTTCGTTGGCTTTCTTGTCGAGGCCGTACGCGAGTGCAGCCGCGGTCGGCTCGTTGACGAGTCGCTCGACCTTGAGTCCGGCGATTTCGCCCGCGTCCTTGGTGGCCTGGCGCTGCGAGTCATTGAAGTACGCAGGGACGGTGATGACCGCGCGGTCCACCTTCTCGCCGAGATAGTCTTCGGCGGCCTGCTTGAGCTTCTGCAGGATCATCGCGGAGATCTCGGGCGGCGAGTACATCTTGCCCTGGACCTCGACGCGCACGTCGCCGTTGGGTGCCTGCATGACTTTGTACGGCACCATCTTCATCTCTTCGTTGACTTCACCGAACTTGCGTCCCATGAAGCGCTTGATGGAGAAGACGGTGTTCTCAGGATTGGTGACGGCCTGGCGTTTCGCGACCTGGCCGACCAGGCGCTCGCCGTTTTTTGCAAAGCCGACGACCGAAGGCGTGATGCGGCTGCCTTCCGCGTTCACGATGACCTTCGGCTCGTTGCCTTCCATGACCGCCACGACGGAGTTCGTCGTTCCGAGGTCAATGCCGATGATCTTAGACATAAGTGGTTCTCCTTCTATGACTTCCGAGCTCTAGGATAAATCTGAGCGTTTCGTTATCAAGTTTTGATGCCAATCGAAACCTGAGTCTAGCATTGTAAATTCCGCGGCTGCAAGGACTACGCCGGGGCTGGCACGCTGTTAGACTGACCGACGCAAAGGGAGGACTCGAATGAGCCAGTATCCTTATCGTAATGAGCAACCCGCCTGGATCGGCGGCGCTGCCGTAGACACGGACGTCCGCGTACGCGAGTTCATCCGCGGCGTCTACGCCTGGATGTTCGGCGGCCTCGCGATCACCACCGCCGCCGCTTTGTGGGTGGCGTTCTCGCCGTCGATGCAGCAGATCGTCTTCGGCAATCGCTTCGTCTTCTATGGTCTGTTGATCGCGGAGTTCGGACTGGCGATGTGGGTCCAGGCGCGCATCACGCACATGAAGGCGTCGACGGCCGCATCGGCGTTCCTCGTCTACTCACTTCTCAATGGACTCACGCTCAGCGTGATCCTCCTGATCTACGCGCAGTCGACGATCTTCCAGGCGTTCGGCACCGCAGCGCTGATGTTCGCCGGCATGGCGATCTTCGGCTACGTGACGAAACGCGACCTGACGTCGATGGGCGGTTTCCTGATCATGGGCACCTGGGGCCTGTTCATCGGCTTCATCGTGAACATGTTCCTCAAGTCGAGCATGTTCGACTTCGTGCTCTCCGCGATCGGCGTGATCGTTTTCCTCGGCCTCACCGCGTACTACAACCAGCAGCTCAAGCGCATGGCCGTCTCCGGCGAGCATCGCGAGAACTACTCGATCCTCGGCGCGCTCGTGCTCTACATCTCCTTCATCAATCTCTTCCTGATGCTGCTCCGCCTCTTCGGCGGCAACCGGCGATGATCTAACGCAGTGCGGCGCGTGCGATCATTTCGCATGCGCCGCACAGCCGTTCTCCTTCTCGCGCTCCTCGCTTGCGCCTGCGCGAGCAGTCCCGCTGGTCAGAGCTCGATCACTCTCGCGCAACTCGCCGACGAACACTGGCAGCACGCGCTCGAGAACAGCGTCACGGCGCGCGCCGAGCTCGGACTTCCGATCGAGCGACTCCCCGATCCGAGTTACGCGCAGGCGGAGCGCGACGCGCAGTTCGCGCGCACGATGCTCGAGCGCATCGCGATGGTCGACGCCTCGCGACTCAGCGATGACGATCGCATCACGCTCGCGATCCTGCGCGATCTGCAGGACGAAGCGATCGATGCAGTCCCATACTTCTGGCTGCGCTTTCCCGTGACGCCGTACTCCTCGCCGATCCGCTCGGTCAACGCGGCGCTGGCGATGATGCCGCTCACGAACGACGAGGAGATCGCGCGCTACACGAAGATCCTCGGCGAGTACGCCACCTTCATCGATCGCATCACGGCCGTCGTGCAGGAACAGCGGCGTCGCGGGATCCTCGTGCCGAAGGCCGAGATCCCGATCGCGCGCACGCTCTTCACGAGCGCGCCACTCGCCGCACGATCCGACGCGCCCGCAGTGCGCGAGGCGATCGCGACGAAGGTCGATCCCGCGTTCGCGCGACTCGCCGCGGTCTTCGATGAATCGTACGTCGCAGCCGCGCCGGAAGCCGTCGGACTTGCGCAGTATCCGGGTGGCACCGAGGCCTATCGGTGGCTGGTGCGGAAACACACGACGCTCGATTTGTCGCCGGAAGAGATCCATCAACTCGGACTCGACGAAGTCGCGCGCATCGATCGCGAGATGGCGGAAGTTCGCGCGAAGATCGGCTTCACGGGAACCAAGGCCGAGTTCCAGCAGCAGTTGCGGCGCGATCCACGACTCTTCGCGAAGACGCCGGATGAAATCGGCGAGCGGCTCACGAAGTACATGCACGCGATCCAGCCGCACCTCCCGACGTACTTCGCGCGCCAGCCATACGCACTGTACGGCGTGAAGCGACTCTCGCCCGCGCTCGAGCCGGCGATGACGTTCGGCTACTACCAGGCGCCGACATCGACGGACCCGATGGGCTACTACCTCTACAACGGCTCGAAGCTCGAAGAGCGCAGCCTGCTCTTCGCGGCCGCGCTGATGGCGCACGAGCTCGCGCCTGGACATCACTTCCAGATCGCGACGCAGATCGAGAACGACAAGCTCCCGATGTTCCGTCGCAAGTCGTACCAGACCGCGTTCGTCGAAGGATGGGGCGAATACTCCGCGAGCCTCGCGCGCGAGATGGGTTTGTACGACGCCGATCCGTACGATCTCTACGGCCGCCTGATGATGGACATGATGTTGTCCGTCCGGCTCGTCGTCGATACGGGGATGAATCACCTCGGCTGGTCCCGCGATCGCGCGATGGCCTACATGCGCGAGCACACACTCCTCGGCGAAACCGAAATCGCGACCGAGTCGCTGCGCTACTCCGTCGACATCCCGGGTCAGGCGCTCGCGTACAAGATCGGCAGCCTGCGCATCATGGATCTTCGACGCCGCACCGAACGCGAGCTCGGCGCGAAGTTCGACATCGCGCAGTTTCACGAGTGGGTGATCGGAAGCGGATCGATGCCGCTGCGCGTGCTCGATGAAACCGTCGCGCGCAAGGCAGCGAGTTACGCGACGCGGCGCTGAGCGAGCGTTCCGAGCATGCGCTTCAACGTGAGCGCGTTGTTCACCGCGTGTGCGGAGTCGTCGTTGTCGAAGTAGACGTAGATCGCGCTGAGCTTACGGCTCCACGCGCGGATGCGATCGGTCCACTCCGCGAGCTGCTCGTCGCTGTAGCTGCCCTGGTACTTGAACGACGTCGGACCGTGCAGGCGGATGTACGTCCAGTCCGCGGTGAGCTCGATCGGCGAGTGATACCCAGCCAGTTCGTAAATGCAGAACGCGGCGTTGTAGCGTCGCAGCAATGCGAGCACGTCGTCCGTCATCCACGTTTCATTGCGAAGCTCGAACGTGTAGCGAGGCCCTTTCGGAAGGATCGAGAGAAATTCTTCGAGCCGCTCGACATTCACCTTCCAGCCCGGCGGCAACTGCCAGAGCACCGGTCCGAGCTTCCAACGCAGACGCTCGGCGCGCGGCATGAGATTCACGAGGCCGCGCTGCGCGTCCTTCAGCTTGATCATGTGCGTGATGAAGCGGCTGCCTTTGACGGCGAAGAGAAAGTCGTGCGGCGTTTTCCTGCGCCACGCGTCGAACGTCGATTCACTCGGCAGTTGATAGAACGTGTTGTTCAGCTCCACCGTGTCGAAGTCGCGCAGGTAGTGCGCGAGCATGTCCGCGGGCTTGATCCCGGCCGGATAGTAGCGGCCGATCCAATGCTTATAGCTGTATCCCGACGTTCCGATTCGAATCTCAGCCATGAGTCCTCGACATTCCACGCGTGAAGGCGGACGCATCGCTGCGTCCGCCCCATGATTGCCGGCGTTACTGAACGTTCGTCACGACGACGCGTCCGTTCGCGCGAACGACGCGCACGGACGTTCCGGACGTTGTCGCCGCGGACGTGAGTGCACTCGCCGGCCTCGCGGAGGTTGCGATCGACGCTGCGGTGGTGTTTGCCGAGGTCGCGCGGCGATTCACGCGCGCGCCCGAGGTGGCTGCTGCGAGAGTGCTCGCGGTGACCGTCGAGTTGTTCATCGCGTTGGTGGTAGTCGTTGTTCCAGTCGTAGTCGTGGTGGGGATGGTGCTGTTCGACGCGACCGTGACCGGCGTGCCGATGTTCGTCATCGTCGTCGGAGTACTCGACACGGTTGCGGTCGGACTTGCCACACCGCCCGCGAATGCGCCCGGCGTCAACGTTGCCGAGTTCACCGAAGTCGGTGCGGCGGTGTTGCCGCTGAGAACGACCGGGGCAGCATTCGCCGTCGCCGAGCTGTCGATGATGGTGCCGTCCGCGGTGACCGTGCCGACGACGCCGTTCTCGATTACGCCAACCGCGCCACCGGCGTAAGTCGGCGCGCCGGCGACGTTATTCATGATCGACGCGTTGCGCTGCGCGACGCTGTCCATCGTGCGCACGCCGCTGTCCGGACCCGGATTGACGGGGCCGAGAACACGCATGCGCGATCCGGATTGCGCCATGATCGCAGCGGCACGATCCGGTCCGACGTACGCGTTGCGGTTCTGCGATTCGGTGCCGGTGTACGACGACATCATCGGCGGCGGCAGCGGCATTTCAGAGCCGCTGTTGACGCCGCTGGTGGGTGCGGAGCGAACGAAACCGTCGCGGACGGGCTCGCCACTTCCGGGATTTCTGTTCGTGCTGCAGCCGACTGCGGCGATCGAGGCGGTGAGGGAAAAAGCGAGCAGAGCGCGCGAAATCCTACGCCCCGCTAAGTTTTTGTCTTTCAGTTGCTTGGCCATCATGTCTCCTTTTGAAACCTGGCGAGAAACTGATGGTTATTAAGAGCAATAGAGGTGCCGCTTTCGAGCAGGTATGGGGGTTGCTCTACAGGTCGCCGAGGAGTTTGAAAAAAACATGAAACGCAACAAAGCTTTTCTTTTCTTGTCCCTGTTGATGATCGCGCTCGCGGTGAGCGCGTGCTCACTGAACCGCCAACTGCCGGAAGCGGCCGATGAAGAGGCGATGGTCGTCGAAGTTCGCTCTGCGATCGCCGCCGCCGTCCCGGGCAAAACGTTCGCGATGGACGTCGACGTCACCGAAGGTGGCAACGTCACGCTGTCGGGTCATGTCGACTCGCAGGCGGACAAAGACGCAATCGTGAGCAAAGTCCGCCAGGTGAACGGCGTCCGCAACGTCAACGCCAGCGGCATTCATGTGCAGTAAGTCGTAAGGACGAGTTGGCGGTTGGCAGTTGGCGGTTGGCGGGAAAACCTGCCGTCGTCACGCCAACCGCCTAACGCTCACCGTTCTCCCGCCAACCGCCAACCGCGAGCGCGCCGAAGGCGCGCGAACCGCCAACCATCTCCCCTACAATCGCGCGCGATGTTTGAACTCGCAGCGCGCGGCTCTTCGATCCGGACTGAAGTCGTTGGCGGGGTGACGACGTTCGTCTCGATGGCGTACATCATCGTCGTCAATCCTGCGATCCTCGCCGCCGCGGGCATTCCGCAAGGACCTTCCACCGTCGCGACGATTCTCACCGCCGTCTTCGGGACGTTGCTGATGGGCCTTTATGCGAATCGGCCGATCGCCGTCGCGCCGTACATGGGCGAGAACGCGTTCATCGCCTTCGGACTCGCAGCGTTCGGCATCGCGTGGCAGCAGCGCCTCGGCGCGGTCTTCGTCAGCGGCGTCGTCTTCCTCATCATCACGCTGCTCGGCATTCGCCAATGGCTCGCCGATGCGATCTCCGACTCGATGAAGCACAGCTTCGCGGCGGGCATCGGACTGTTCCTCACCTTCATCGGCTTGTTCGAGACCGGCATCGTGAGACCGGCGCAAGGCGTGCCCGTGCAACTCGGCGACGTTCGCGCGCCGACGGTCCTGCTCGCGGTGATGGGCTTCGTCGTCACCGCGGCGCTTTTGTACCGGCGCGTTCCCGGCGCGATTCTCATCGGCATCGCGCTCACCGCGATCACTGGTCTGCTTCTGGGCGAGGGAAAACCGCCGCAGCACATCGTCGCGTTGCCCTTCACTGGCGACTACGACCTCGGCGCGATCGCGTTTCAGCTCGACATCCGCTCCGTGCTGCGCATCAGCTTCTTCCCAATCCTGCTGACGCTTTTCCTGATGTCGCTTCTCGACACGCTGGGAACTCTCGTCG
>DASVNL010000750.1:0-1629 GCA_036383875.1 Thermoanaerobaculia bacterium | reverse complement strand
CCGAAGTCGTCGGTGGGCACGATCCTGCACATTTCGTCGTCGAGCGCATGATCGTGCGCACGGCGGACGGCACGGACGTTCCGGTGTCGATCGTCTATCGCCGTGATCTCGATCCGCGCGGCAACAATCCGCTGCTCCTCTACGCGTACGGCTCGTACGGCGCGTCGATGCCTGCGACCTTCAACCTCTCGCGACTCTCGCTGCTCGATCGCGGCGTGGTCTACGCGCTCGCGCACATCCGCGGCGGTGGCGAGATGGGGAAGGAATGGCACGAGCAGGGACGGATGATGTCGAAGCGGAACACCTTCACCGACTTCATCGCCGTCGCGGAGCACCTCATCGCCGACGGTTGGACGTCGCCGGAGAAGCTCGCGATCATGGGCGGCAGCGCGGGCGGATTGCTCGTCGGCGCGGTGGTGAACATGCGTCCCGAGTTGTTCAAGGCCGCGCTCGCGCTGGTGCCGTTCGTCGACGTGATGAACACGATGCTCGATCCGTCGATCCCGCTGACGACGCAGGAGTACATCGAGTGGGGCAATCCGAACGAGCCCGAGGCGTACTTCTACATGAAGAGCTACTGCCCGTACTCGAACGTCGCGGCGCAGGACTATCCGGCGATGCTCGTGCGCACGTCGCTCAACGATTCGCAGGTCGGCTACTGGGAAGCGGTGAAGTGGGTGGCCCGATTGCGCGCGATGAAGACGGACGATCATCCGCTGCTGCTGCGCGTGAACATGGGCGCGGGACACGGTGGATCGTCGGGGCGTTACGACAAGCTGCGCGAAGACGCGCACGACTACGCCTGGCTGCTGACCACGCTTGGCGTGTGAGTTGCTCGTCGGTTTCCAAGATCCTTCCGTGAGAAACTGAAGTCGTTATGTCTGTATCCGAGCCATTGACCGCTCTCATCGAACGAGGCGCCGTGCCCGCAGAGAGAGTCGTGCGACTCGGAAGGGAGATCGCCGAGGGCGTGGCGAACATGGGCGTGCACGGCGAGTTGTGGCCGAGCACGATCATCGTGACGGACGACGTCGTCGTGGTGATGCCGGGCGGCGCGGAAGATCGCTCGAACTACGGCTACTACGCAGCGCCCGAGCGCATCCTCGGCAAGCTCGCAACGCAGGCGTCGGATGTCTTCTCCATCGGCGCGATTCTCTTTCACATGCTCGCCGGACGTCCGCCGTTCCGCGGCGACACCCCTGCGCAGGTCATGATGGCCATCTGCACGGAATCGCCGATGGACCTCCCCGCGGATGTCCCTCCCGAGCTCGCGGCGATCATCAAGCGGTGCCTGTCGCGCGATCCGGAAGGACGCTACGCGTCGGCCGCGGTGCTGCGTGATGCGCTCGACGGAATGCAGACGCGCCGCGAGTACCCCGGACGTCGCGTGCTCGTCGCCGACGATGAGCCGGACATTCGCGATGCGTACGCGCGCGTCGCGTCGCGACTCGGCATCGACGCGGACATCGTCTCGAGCGGCCGCGATGCGATCTCCGCGATGAAGTCGCATCGCTACGACCTCGCGCTCCTCGATCTCAACATGCCGCGCCTCAGCGGCTGGGAAGTGCTCGACTTCCTGCGCAATCGCAGCGATGTGCGTCCGCGCCGCCTGTTCATCATCACGGGCTT
>DASVNL010000749.1:0-14664 GCA_036383875.1 Thermoanaerobaculia bacterium | reverse complement strand
GCACCGTTACTCGTGTTCGTGTGTTTGTATCTTGCCACATTCTCGGGGCTGACCTTGTTGCGTTCGCCCTTTGTTTATTGGTCCGGACTCCTCTCCGCGTGCGTCGCAACCGCTGCGACGATCGCGATTCTCGATCGTGGAAAGTGGCCCATCGGACTGTTCGTCGCACCGCGACTCGTGACTCGCGATCTCGCCCTCGGCGGCATGTGGGGCATCCTGCTGATTGGCGGCGCCGCGCTGCTCATCGTCCTCACGAGTGACCTGCGCCACGCGTGGGGTCGCGGTTTTCCGTGGCGCGAGCTCGCGACGACGTATCTGCCCGCGAGCATCCACGAAGAGCTGCTGTTCCGCGGCTACGTGTTCCAGAAGTTCGTGCGCTGGAAGCGCGGACTCGCAGTGCTCACGGGCGGCGTGCTCTTCGCCGCGCTGCATCTCGGCAACACCGCGATCGGCGCACTCGCGCTGACCAACATCTTCCTCGGCGGCATCCTCCTCGGACTCGCGTATCTCGCGTACGAGCGACTCTGGTTTCCGATCGGCCTGCATCTCTCGTGGAACCTCATGAGCGGGCCGATTCTCGGCCACGAAGTCAGCGGGTACGAGTCGATGCAGACCATGCTCGTCGAACGCGGCGAAGGCCTCGTGTGGATCACGGGCGGCGACTTCGGAATCGAGGCCAGCGTGTGGGCCACCGTCGCCGAGCTGGTCGCGATTGTGCTCCTGCTGAGGAAGGCATATCCGCCGCGATCCCTGCGTTTGCCCTCGCGGTAAAAGGAGTCACCTGTGAAAGAGATCGTGATCGTCGACGGCGCTCGTACGCCGATGGCGGAATACAACGGACACTTCAGCGACATCAGCGCGATCGACCTCGGCGTCATCGCGGCGAAGGCGGCGCTCGAGCGCAGCGGCTTCGCGGGCGACGAGATGGATCACGTGATCGTCGGCAACGCCCTCCAGACCTCGGGCGATGCGATCTACGGCGCGCGCCACGTCGGCCTCAAGGCCGGCATTCCGAAACACGTTCCCGCACTCACCGTGAACCGCCTGTGCGGCTCCGGCATCCAGTCGATCGTCAACGCTGCCGAGCAGATTCAGCTCGACGAGGCGACGACGGTCCTCGCCGGCGGCATGGAGAACATGTCGCAGGCGCCGTTCGTCGTGCGCGGCGCGCGCAAAGGCCTCAAGCTCGGACAGGGCAACCTCGAAGACTCCCTGATGGTCGCGCTCCTCGACACCTACGCGGGCCTCTACATGGCTCAGACCTCGGACAACCTCGCGCGCAAGTACGAAATCTCGCGCGAGGAGCAGGACGAATACGCGCTCGGCTCGCAGCAGCGCGCGGCCGATGCGGTGAACGCCGGACGCCTGCAGGAAGAGATCGTCCCGGTTCCGGTCGGACGCAAGGGTGAGCTGTTCAGCAGCGACGACCACATGCGCCCCGACACGACGAAGGAAGTGCTCGCGAAGCTGAAGCCTGCATTCGCGAAGGACGGCTTCGTTACCGCGGGCAACGCGTCGGGCATCGTCGACGGCGCTGCGATGCTCGTCGTCACGAGCGCGGACAAAGCGAAAGAGAAGAACAAACAGCCGCTCGGCCGCATCGTCTCGTGGGGCATCGCCGGCTGCGATCCCGAGATCATGGGCATCGGCCCGGTCCCCGCGACGCAGATCGCATTGCGCAAGGCCGGCATGAAGCTCGATGACATCGATCTCATCGAAATCAACGAAGCGTTCGCGGGACAGATCCTCGCCGTGTCGAAAGAGCTCGGCCTCGACAAGTCGAAGCTGAACGTCAACGGCGGCGCGATCGCGCTCGGACATCCGCTCGGCGCGTCGGGCACGCGCATCGTGCTCACGCTGTTGTACGAGCTGCGCCGTCGCAAGCAGCGCTACGGACTCGCGTCCGCGTGCATCGGCGGCGGGCAGGGGATCGCCATGATCGTGGAGAGCCTCGCCTGAGTCGTCGCACGATCTTTCGCGTTGCAGCGCTCGTGATCCTCGCCGCGATCGTGGCGGGGATCTGGTTCTCTCCGCTCCGTGAGCACCTCACGAAGGAGAACGTGCGCGCGGCCGTCGATCAGGCGCGCGCGACGTGGTACGCGCCGATCATCTTCGTGCTGGTCTACGCGATCGGTTGCGTCGTCGCGCTGCCCGCGTCGATCTTCGTCATCGCCTCCGGTTTCATCTGGGGCTGGCTCCTCGGCGGCGTCTACTCCGTCATCGGCGGGATGATCGGCGCGATCGCGTCGTTCTACATGGGCCGCTTCATCGGCGAGGGACTGCTGCATCGCTTCGGCGCCGTCGGACGCGCGGTCACGAAGCAGGTCGATCACGCAGGCTTCAAGTCGCTGCTGATCCTGCGCAACGTGCCAGGCATTCCGTTCGCAGTGCTCAACTACGGCGCGGGCGTCGCGGGCGTGCGTTTTCGCGATTACTTCTTCGCGACGCTGCTCGGCATCCTTCCATCGAAGTTCGTCTTCACGTACTGCGCGGACGCGCTGTTCAACGGTTCGATGAGTGAAGGCGATGCGTTCAAGCGTCTCGCCGTCGTCTGCGGTTTGATGCTGACGATGATCCTTTTGCCGATGATCGTGAAGCGCCTGGCCGCGAAACGCACGCGGAATACGGCAGACGCCGCTTCGCCGATCATCGATGTCACACCGCGGTAGCACAGAGATGTGTGCAGTTGCTGTGCTACACTGGCCGACCCGCGCGGTGTCCAGCGCGGCACCCGAACAGCGATGATCGAGATCCAGATTCACCCGAGCGACATCCGCCGGCGCGTGCGGTACTTCTTCTTCGACCGCCGTCGCGTGGTGTTGGGAATCGTTGCGCTCACGCTGGTGCTCATCGGCGTGATCGGCTCGATGGCTGCCGCTCCCACGGTCATTCGCCGCGTTTACAAATCGAATTTCCTCAGCGAGCAACGTCAGGAGCGCGACATTCAGCGCGAGCGACTGCGCGAAAACGTCGCGCAGATGACGTCCATCGAACGCTCGCTCGAAGATCAGCGCATCCGCGTCGAGAAGCTCATCACCGTGTATGGACTCGAGCGCACGCTCGGTCAGGGCGGATTCTCGACGCCGCGCACCGACGACGATCATCCGCTCGATGACGCGCGACGCCGCGAGGCCGCACTGAAGCACGCGATGACGCGTCTGCAAGAGCAGCTCGATCTGCTCGCGCGCTACGAAGCCGCGAACCAGCTCATCGTGCGACACACGCCGTCGATCCTGCCGGTGCCGGACGATCAGTTCGTGCTCACGTCTCCGTTCGGCACGCGCGTTTCGCCGTTCACGCGCGCGACCGACTTCCACAAAGGTCTCGATCTCTCCGCGCCGACCGGCACGGCGGTCTATGCGACTGCCGACGGCGTCGTCACGTTCGCGGGACGCTATCCGCTGTCGCAGTCGGTTGCATGGTGGCGCTTCGGCAACGTGA
This sequence comes from Thermoanaerobaculia bacterium, assembly GCA_036383875.1. GTDB lineage: Bacteria > Acidobacteriota > Thermoanaerobaculia > Gp7-AA8 > Gp7-AA8 > QHVT01. The sequence continues at coordinate 11,223 of DASVNL010000749.1, read as the reverse complement.
TCACGCTGAAGCACGCGGACCGTTTCATCACGATCTACGCGCACCTCGACAGCGTGAAAGTTCGCGCGGGCCAGACCGTCACGCAGGGTGAAGTGATCGGCACCGTCGGCTCGACGGGCTGGAGCACGAACTCGCACCTGCACTACGAAGTCCGCAGCGATCTCGAGAAGCCGGGCACGTACGCGCCGGTCGATCCGCGGATCTACATCCTCAATCACATCTGGAACAACGAGGCGCTCCTGCTGATGCGGGCGCGCACGACGAACGAGTATCGGAATTTCGAGCCGCTGCCTTCGGCCTTCGTCGGCCAGAGCGGTGCGAACCGGGGTGCTGTTTCGGGGAAGAGGAGGACGGGATGAGTGCAGCCACCGATCAATCAAATTTTCCGACCATGATCATTCCGCGCGGGACGGAGATTCGCGTCAACGCGCATGGGCAGTTGTCGATCAAGACCCCGGGCAATCTCGTCATCCAGAATTCAGGCATCTACTCCGAGATCGAGTCGACGAACGGCTCGATCCGCATCGAAGAGAACGTGAACGTCGAGGCCGTGAGCATCCGCGCCGGCCAGGCGTGCTTCATCCAGGGAACGCTCACCGCGTGGAAGGTTCACGCGAAACGCATCTCGCTCGAAGACCGCGCCCGCGCATTCATCATGCTGCAGGAGTCGGAACATCTCGAGCTCGCGAAGACGGCTCGTCTGGTCGGCAACTTCCAGAATGAGAAAGAGCTGTTCTTCATGATGGGCAAGTTCAGCCCGCAGCTCAAAGAGCTTCCCGGCGCCGTCGACATGACCGGCGCGTCGCACGCACCGACGCAGGAGATCCGCCCGACGACGATGAAGATTCCGGCCGTGACTGCGCCCGGCTCTTCGCCGGCGATGAGCGAAGAGGATCATCTCCGCGCCGCGCAGTCGCTACTCGAGCGCGAAGTGACGCGTCCCGATCTGACGCCATCCGAGGCCGAGGCGCTGCGGGAAGTGCTGTTCGGGATTCGCGAGCGCAACGTGCAGCGCATCTCGAGCATCTGGCGCGATGCGTTCGCCGAGGTGCGGCATTCGAGCGACGGACTCCGTCAGGTCGCCGAGCATCTCGAGAAGCTCTGAAACCGCGCTGACGGCAATCCGTAGTGAGGCGTGTGCAGTCGCGCATCGCCTGGCGTGTCATCCTCGCTCTCTCCGCCATCAAGCTCGCCGTGCATCTGTACGCGAGCGGTTCGTACGGCTACTTCCGCGATGAGCTCTACTTCATCGCGTGTGGCCGTCATCTCGACTGGGGCTTCGTCGATCATCCGCCGCTCGTCGCGATCTACGCGCGCATCGGCGAGTGGCTTGGGCCATCGTTGCGCGGCTTCCGATTGCTCGCCACGCTGGCCGGCACCGGCCTCGTTTTGCTGACGGGCATCGTCACGGCGCGACTCGGCGGCAATCGCATCGCACAGGCGCTCGCATGCACGGCCGTGCTCTGCGCGCCGATCTATCTCGGCAGTCACTCGATCCTGTCGATGAACGTGTTCGAGCATCTCTTCTGGCTCGGATGCATCCTCGTGATCATCGAGATCGCGAACGGCGCGAGCGAGAAGTGGTGGCTCGCATTCGGCGTGCTTGCCGGCCTCGGGCTGCAGAACAAGCACTCGATGCTGTTCCTCGGATTCGCCGTCGCAGTCGCGCTCGTGCTCACGCCGATGCGCCGTTCACTCGCGAAGCCGTGGATCTACCTCGGCGGTGCGATCGCGGTGCTGATCTTTCTGCCGAACCTCCTCTGGCAAGTGCAGCACGACTACCCGACGCTCGAGTTGCTGCGCAACGTGAAGGAGACCGGCAAGAACATCGTGCTCGCTCCGATTCCGTTCGTCATCCAGCAGGTGATGATGCTGAACCCGTTCAACGCGCCGGTGTGGATCGCGGGACTCGTGTTCCTCTTCGCGAGCGCGCGGTATCGCGTGCTCGCGTGGATCTACGTCGTCGTGCTCGTGACCTTCATCGCGCTCGAGGCGAAGGACTACTACGTCGCGCCGATCTATCCGATGCTCTTCGCCGCGGGTGCGATCTGGTGCAGCACGCGACGCTGGCGATTCACGACTGCGTTCGCGCTGATTCTCATCGGCGCGTGCATCGCGGTGCCGCTCGCGTTGCCGTTGATGTCGCCCGAGCGTTACCTCGCGTATCAACGCGCGCTCGGCGTCGAGCCGACGCGCACGGAGGTTTCGCACACGTCCGCGTTGCCGCAGTTGTACTCCGATCAGTTCGGATGGGAGGAGATGGTCCGCGAGGTCGCGCGCTACTACAACTCACTGCCGCCCGATGTTCGCGCGAAGACGACGATCTTCGCGGGGAACTATGGCGAGGCCGGCGCGATCGATTTCTACGGTCCGAAGTACGGACTGCCGCCGGCGATCAGCGGACATCAGAACTATTACCTCTGGGGACCGCGCGATGCGACAGGGGAGTCGGTGATCATCATTACCGACGAGGTGGATCCGACGAGGTGGAAGTCGATCGAGATCGTCGGGAAGCGGTATCACCCGTACGCGATGCCCGAAGAGAACGCGCCGATCTTTCACGGCCGCGGACTCAAGAAGCCCCTCGGCGACGTCTGGAAGAGCGTGAAGAACTGGCGTTGAGACGTGAAAGCGGCGGGCTTTCGGCCCGCCGCCACATCACGTTCGATTAGCGACTCGCGTCGAGCAGGAACTCGGCGCGACAACCTTTGTCGACCCAGATCCCGTCGTGGTCGTAGCCCCAACTGTCGCCGCGGATGCACGACGAGTCGCTGAGGCGCTGCTGCAGGGTGACGCCGTACGTCGTGTTCGCGCGACAGAACGAGCGTTGTCCGTTCACGGACTCGCATCGCAGCGTCGGCGCACCGGACGATGAAATCATCGGACCGTTCGTGCCTGCGCGATAACCGCCGACGCGGAAGTCCGCGCGGCATCCGTTGTCGACCCAGATCCCGCGCTGGTCGTAGCCCCAGTCGCGTCCGAGCTCGCAGTTGTTCTGACTGATCTGCTGCGCGAGTTGCACGCCGTACGACGTGTCGGTCGAGCAGATCGTGCGGCCATTGTTCTTCGACTCGCATCGCAACGTGCGCGCGAATGCGGCCTGCGAGGTGCTGCCGCCGTCATGCACCGTGAACTCCGCGCGGCATCCTTTGTCGACCCACACGCCTTCGTCATTGGTGCCCCACGACTTGCCGCGCACGCATGCGTTCGCACTCAGCCGTTTGCTGAGAGTCACGCCGTTTGCGGTGTTCGTGCGGCAGGTGTGGCGAATGTTGTTGAGCGACTCACAGACGAGCTTCGTGCCGTCCATCGCGTCCGAGTACTCCGAGACCATCGAGAAGTCGGCGCGGCATCCACCGCTGACCCACACGAGGCCGTTGCGCCGGCCCCAGGTTTTGCCTTCCACGCATGCGGTGTCACTGAGCTGCCGCGACACCATGAGACGTCCCGTGCCGAGAACCCGGCACTCCGCATACTTTCCATCACTCGACTCGCAACGATAGGTCGCGCCGTTGTTGTCCGCCGAGGCGGTGGCTGCGAAGGCGAGCGCGAGTACTGCAAGCAATGTGTTTCGCATCGCTGGTTTCCTCCGGCGATACGCATTGCTCAACTCACGCCAAATAACTAGTTTTGGACCCACCAGGGCGGTGGCGGCTCGCGACGTCGCGGCTGGTTCATGCCGCCGAACAGCGCGATGAGAATCACGCCGCAGACGAAGCCGCCGATGTGCGCGAAGTACGCGACGCCGCCCATGTCCTGCGCGTCAGGGACGCCGAGCGATCCGACGCCGCTGAAGAGTTGCAGCACGAACCAGAAGCCGAGGATCAGCACGGCCGGCAACTCGCGCAGCGTGATGAAGAAGAAGATCGGGATGAGCGTGAGCACGCGCGCTTTTGGATAGAGCACGAGGTACGCGCCGAGCACTCCCGCGATCGCGCCGGATGCGCCGATCGCGGGGATGCGTGAGCCGGAGCTGAAGAACGCGTGCGCGAGCGTCGCGCCGAGGCCGCAGAGGAGATAGAAGAGCAGATAGCGGAAGTGGCCGAGACGTTCTTCGATGTTGTCGCCGAAGATCCAGAGATAAAGCATGTTGCTGCCGATGTGCATCAACCCGCCGTGCAGGAACATCGACAACACGATCGTCATCGCGTCGAACATCCAGTGGCCTGCGATCCAGAATCGCGCAGGAATGAACGCGAGTGAGAAGAGCGCCTGCTCGAGATTGCGTCCGAGCGAAAGCTCCCACAGAAACGCCAGCACGTTGAGCGCGACGAGCAAGTACGTCACGTACGGCACGGTGCGGCGCGGATTGTCGTCTCGAAGTGGAAGCATTCATCCTCGCAGCCGCAACGCCGCGGCAATTGGATCGATGATCTCAACAAACGTGCCGGTGCCGAGCTCCAGTCCCGCGATGGTCGTCACGCGGGGCAGGATCTCGACGTAAAAGTGTGCGGCGCTTCCGCGCGGAAAATTCATCATCACGACGTTGAAGTCGCCGATCGCGCGCGTCGCCGACGTCGCGGATTGCAGCAGCGTTGCGAGGTCCGTGAGCTCGCGATCGCCGAGGTCGAGCATCGACGCGATGTGACGCCGCGGTACGAGCCACTGCTGATACGGCATCCACGACGACGCCGGCGCAACCCACGTGAATCCATCGCTCTCGCGAATCATCGCGCCGTCGACGTCGCACAACGCGCAGCCACGCGTCGCGACTTCGAGCTCACGCGCGATGCGCGGCGGCACGAACGGCAGCGGCACGAGTTGCGAGTGCACGTGCGGAATCGACGAGCCCGCGCGCGCACCGTCGTTGCGAAACAGCGCGACGTACGGCGCGGTCGCATGCGCGCGCAATCGCTCGGCGTACATGCGCAGCACATCGGCCGCGTGTGCAATGTCTTCGAACTGATCGTCGTGTCGCGACGACTCGACGATCACCTCGGCGCCATCGACCGCGGGATATTTGTTTGGAAACACGCGGACACGCCAAGGATCGGCGTCGTCGTTGGGAAGGCGCGCGAGCTCCGGCGGCGTCTCGTGTTCGTGTCCGGGACAGAACGGGCAGGTGTCGAGTGTCGCGTCATCGGTGAATGCGCGCGGACGCTCGCCTCGATGTGGCGCGAAGAGGATCGGCTCGCCCGCGAGTGAGTGCCGGATCGTCACGCTGATTCGCGTCCTTCGCGCTGAAGCTTCGATGCGAGTCCGAAGCGCTGCACGATGCCGAGGACCGCGAAGATCGCGAGCAGCACCGACATCCACTCGGCGATGCGCAACTGCGCGAACGTCTCTGTCTGCAGTCCGAGCGAGAAAAGGATGTGCGAGACGATCGGATAGACGACGAGCGCGAGCACGAATTCGCCGCGGCCGACGGAGTCGTAGTTGCGCACGTGCCACGTCGCCTCGATCTGCGTGCCGATGTAGCCGTTGAGCATCACGCCGATGAGCACCGCGACGACGATCTCGATGCGCACGCCATTGCCGAGGAGCCAGCCGGTGATGAGCAGGATGTCGCTGACGCGATCGCAGAAGTGATCGAGGAAATCGCCGTAGCGCGACGTCTTCTCCTGCACGCGCGCGACGATGCCATCGAACGCGTCGGCGAGTCCGCCGATCGTGATGAACAGAATGCCGAGGAGAAAGTGATGCGTGAAGAAAAGCGCGGCGGCGGCAACGTTCAGCAGCAGCGCGACGATCGAGATCGCATTCGGGGAGAACGGACAGCGCCGCGCCATCGGAGTGAACCAGCGCTCGAGGCGCAACCGCCATGGATGCATGAGGCTGTGATGATATCGGCAGTTTCCTTGACCACCCGGTTTACGTCCCGTATGGTGTTTCCAAAACCACCGAATTAGGGAATGCATTGATGAAAAATGTCGCCCGCCCTCAGGCTCGGACTCAGGGAGTCGTCGTGCGCACGGTGGAGAACGAGACGCTGGTCTACGATCTCTCATCGCATGACACGCTTTGTCTCGATCAGACGCTCTCCACGGTCTGGTCTCACTGTGACGGAACCCGCTCCGTCGACGACCTCGGACAGCTCATCGCGCCGAGTGAAGGAACGGCGACGCGCCGCGATCTCACCTGGATCGCGCTCGAGCAGCTCCGCGCGAAGGGACTTCTCCTCGACGGCACTCTCGGCGACGCTTCCGTGAATCGCTTTCACGGCCTCTCGCGCCGCGAGATGATCCGGCAGGCCGGCGTCATCGGCGTGCTCGTGCCGACGCTCCTGACGATGGCCGCCGCGCCCGCGTCATCGGCCGCATCGCTCGTTTGCGACTGCTCGGCCGCGACCGGTTTGGATGCGAGGCCGCAGGGATGCGCTTGCACGTCGAACAACGATTGCTGCGGTGTGTGCATCGGCGGCGTGAGCTGCGGCCCGACGTCGAACATCGGCACGCATGCGGCGTGCTGCCCGCCGCCTCCCTGATCTCGAAACGCGATGGGGGAGGTCTGCTTCGATCGCGCGGCGACGATTCGTGTCTTCGGCACGCCCGTCGCGTTGCGCGCCTCGAACGACGCGTTGCTGCAACGCATGCTCGACGTCTCGCCGCCGCTTTGGCGGCCGAGCACCGCACGCCGCGTCGCGCGCACGTATGAACTGCGCGCGTCCGGCGACGTCGACGAAGCGCTCGCCGCGTATGCCGCGGACGTGAAGATGTTCATCGCCGAGCGTTCGCCGCAACGCGTGTTCGTGCATGCGGGCGTCGTCGCGTTCGACGATCGCGCGATCGTGATTCCGGGAAAGAGTTTCAGCGGAAAGACGACGCTCGTGCGCGCGCTGCTGGACGCGGGAGCGACGTACTACTCGGACGAATACGCCGTGCTCGATCGTCGTGGCCGCGTGCATCCGTATCCGCAGCCCCTCGGCGTGCGCACTGAGGACAAACGACGGCAGATCGCGACCGCGGTGTCGTCGCGGATCGGAACGCGACCGATTCCGATTGCGCTGGTCCTGCTCACCGAACATCGCGCGGGATCGAAGTGGCGAGCGACGCGACTTTCGCCCGCGCGCGCGGTGCTCGAAGTGTCGCAGCACACGCTTCCGTTCATGCGCGATCCCGCGCGCAGTCTCGATGTTCTTTCCGCGGCGCTCGCGCCCGCGACGACGCTGCGCGGAACGCGCGGCGATGCGAGCGATGCGGTGCGCGCGATTCTCCGACTTCGGAAGGCGTTCGCGCGATGAGCATCGCGTTGCTGCTTTGCCGCATTGCTGCAGCATCCGTGTTCGCAATCTCCGGCGTCGCGAAACTTGCGGATGTGCGAGGCACGCAGCGCGCGCTCATCGATTTCGGCGTGAATCCGCGCCTCATCCGCATCGGTGCCGTGGCGTTGCCGCTCGCGGAGCTCGCGACGATGTTCGCGTTGCTCGCCACGTCGACGGCGTGGTGGGGCGCAATTGCCGCGATCGTGTTGCTCGCGCTGTTTTCCATCGCGATCGCGGTGAACATTCATCACGGACGCGCGCCTGATTGTCATTGCTTCGGACAGTTGCGTCCGCAGCCGGTGAGCGCGAAGACGCTCGTGCGCAACGGCGTGCTCGCGCTGCCTGCGTTGTTCGTCCTGATCGCAGGACGTGACGATGCAGGGCCGTCGCTCGTGGCGTGGCTTGGCAACCCGACGCGCATCGAAATCGCGCTTGCCCTCGGCCTCGCGGTCGCGTTGCTTGCGCTGCGACGCCTGTCGGTGCAGCAACGCGAGCTCGCGGAGTCGGTGAGGGTGATGGAGCAGCTCTTCGATGCGCGCGACGGCGCGGTGCATCGGCATGCCGCACAAACCGCGCAGCCCGTCCAGAAAGGCTTGCCCATCGGCGCAGTCGCGCCGAGCTTCGCGTTCACTTCAACACGCGGACGTTCCATCACCTGCCCATCGCGACGTCCGATGATCGCGTTCTTCGCGAGTCCGACGTGCGGACCATGCAAAGAGCTCTTCGCCGAGCTCGACTCATGGCGCGCGCGACTCGAGGATCGATTCGAGCTCGTCGTGTTTCTTCGCGGAAGCGAAGCGCCGAAGTTGAACCAGGAGTTTGTTCTCCTTGGCGAGTCGAATCTGCCCGAGATCTACCGCGCGACGTGGACGCCGGCGGCGGTGTCCATCGATGCGCACGGAAGGATCGCCAGCGAAACGGCCTTCGGGATCGACGCCATTCGTGCGTTGCTGACATCGCCGGATCCGCAGCGCGACGAAGTCCGCGCACCGAATTTCAAAGCGATCACTCCGGACGGAGCGGAAGTGTCGAGCGCGGATCTGTTGCGCGATCGCGCGGCCGTCGTGCTGTTCTGGTCGCACACCTGTCCGTACTGCGCCGCGATCGTGCCCGATCTCGAACGCTGGTCGCAGCAGCGTCCTCCGCGCTCGCCGAACCTGATCCTCGTGCACTCGGGATCCGACGACTTTCCGCCGCAGCGATTCGGCGCGCCCGTCGTCTTCGACGGCGATCGCGCGATGACGCAAGCGCTGCATTCCGCGGGCACTCCGTCCGCGGTGCTGATCGAGACCGACGGCACGATCGTTTCGCCCGTCGCAGTCGGCGGCGAAGACGTGCGGGCGTTGCTCGGCATTCATCCGGAGTCGTGATGCGAGGCGCGCGCATCGCCGAGCTGATGTCCGCGGCGGTTGCGCGGCGCACGATCGCAGTCGACGTGGAGGTCGCGCTGCGCGATCTTCTCGTCCGATCGGGCGCGGCCCCGCTGGCGTGGTTCGCGTCGCGCGACGAGTCGCTGCGCGACAGCTATCGCCAGCAAGTCCTGCGAACCGCGATCGCCGAGCAGCAGCTCGAACGACTCGCGCTGGCAATCGAAGCCGCAGGGCTGCGTCCGATTCTCGGCAAAGGGTGGGCCGTTGCGCGCGCGTATCCGGATCCCGCGTTGCGCCCGTACGGCGACTTCGATCTCTACGCTTCGCCCGATGAATACGAACGTCTCCGCGACGTCGTTGCCTCGACACCGCTGGACCTCTTCGGTGTCGACGTGCATCGCGGCGCGTCGTATCTCGATGACCGCTCGTTTGCCGACGTCCACGCGCGCGCGCTGATCCTGCCGATCGGATCGGCCACGATGCGGGTGTTCGCGGCCGAGGATCAGTTGCGGCTCGTGTGCATTCACGCACTGGCCGAGGGGATGATTCGTCCGCCGTGGCTGTGCGACATCGCGATGCTCGTGCAGTCCGCGGACGCGACATTCGATTGGGAGTGGTTCCGCTCTGGCGATTCGCGTCGCACCGAGTACGCACTCGCCGCACTCGGCCTCGCGCAGCAACTCCTCGGCATCACGATTCCGATCGACGTTCCGCCGCCGCCGCGCTGGCTCGCGCGCGCGGTGCTGCGCGTGTGGGGAAGCGGGCCGCTCGCGAAAGGTTCGCGGATGACGTTCGCCGATGCGCGAAAAGGCGGGCGAACAGTCCGCGCGCTCATCGATCGCTGGCCGAATCCGATCGAAGCAACGATCGGAATGAACGGCGCGATCAACGCGATGCCGCGGTTGCCGTTTCAGCTCGCCGAGATCGTTCGGCGGATGCGCGCGTTCGTTAGTAGATGATCACTTCGTCCCCGACATTCGCCATCGCGAAGAGGCGTGCGATGTCGTCGTTGTGCAGTCGTACGCAGCCGTGTGAAACGTTTTGCCCGAGCTTGTCGACGGCTTGCGTGCCGTGCAGGGCGTAACCGTCGCCGAGGTTGAGGCGGTGCGTACCGAGGACGTCGGGGAACTGGCGTTGGCGCGTGCCGACGGGCGGGATGATCACCGCGCCTGCGCGCACGATCACTTCGCCTTGCGGCAGCTCGTTGCCGTTCGAATAGACCGCGTTGCCGCTGACGCTGATGTCGCCGAGGGTCTGGCCGCGTTGCAGACGCACGACGCTCAGGCCTTCCTTGCGCGCCTGTTCGATGTAGTGCCAGTCGGGCGGGACCCACTTCGGATTCTCTTCTTTCGACTGAATGCGGAAGCGGCCGATCGGCGTGCGGAAGACCTTCGTCTCGCTGCCGGTGTCGAGCGTCGCGTTGGAACCGGTCGAGCAGATCGCCTCGAATACGAGCTGGCCGTCGCGGCGCGCGTACACGCGATTCTCCGACGTCGACACGGTGATGACGAAGTTGCTGTCGTGCAGATCTTCGATGGTCTTGTCCGCGTTCGCCATCTCCGACTGCAGCGCGGTGAGGCGCGTGCTGCGCTGCGACATCGTCTTCTGCAGCGCGGCCAGTTGCTGCTTGACCTGATTTTCGATCGCGCGGTCGACGATTGCGACGCGCTTCAGTTTGCGTGCGTCCGAGATCGTGATCGCCTCCGCGGCGATCGCGTATCCGAGCACGCCCAGTCCGAGCACCAGTAGTGCCCACGATCCGAGAAGTCCAACCCAGCGAGGCATGCAGTCTCCTAGTAGATGTACACCGGCGTCTTGCCCGTTTGAATGCGCGGCCACACCGCGGCCAGCACATCCTCGGGAACCATGTACGAGCCGGGCTTCGCGCCTTGCAGCGGGCTGCCTGCCGCAGGCGGCGTGTGAATCACGTAGCCGTTGCCGATGAACAGCACGTACTTGCCGAGTCCATTCGGGATGATCGGACGTTCGGCGGGGATGGGTTCATTGCGTGCGGCGTACGTCCACTCCGGGACGCGCCACGCATGGTCAACTGCTTTACCTTCGACGACGAACGCTCCTTTGACCGGCACGAACGTCCAGCTCTTGTCGTTCGCCGCGACGTTCAGCGGCTCGCCGACGGTGACGTCGGCTTCGCGCAGCACGGTGTCGCCGTAGAGGAATCGTAGCTTGCGCGTTTTCGAGTCGATCGCGAGATAGAAGTTCTCGGACTTGAGACTCGTGACGAACTTCATTCGTCCTTCGAGCTCTTTCTCGAGAGTTCCGCTCGTGAGATCCATCTCCGCGAGCTCGCTCTTCGCTCTGCGCACATCGCCGGGCGTGCGCGCTTCTTCAGCGATGACGGTGGCGAAGGTCTTCGAAACCTGCTCGCGATGGTGGCGCGCGTACAGCACGCCACCAATCCCGAGCAGCAGGAGAAGCAGGTTCAGCCAGAGGGGCGGTCGAGGGAACGACCTCCGCTCCGGCGCATCGGGCCGGGTTTCACCGCGACGTTCGGGCATACACCCGGCCTATTCGCGAGGGTCATGCCAAGCTCATACGGTTCTTCATGAACAAACGGACGACGGCGAGCAGCAGCAGCGCGCCGCCGAATGTGCAGACGATCGTCGCGCCGGTCGGCAGGTCCCAGTGGAA
>DASVNL010000748.1:0-8510 GCA_036383875.1 Thermoanaerobaculia bacterium | reverse complement strand
AGACGATGCTCGTCTCGCGCGGCCGCGTCGTGCTGCTCGAAGAGCATCTCGAGCGCATGACCAACTCCGCGTTCGCGCTGGGCTTGCCCGCGCCTGACGAAGACGCGTTTCGCGCGTTCACGTCGGACGAAGACGAAGCAGCGATGCGCGTACTTCACGTTGCAGCGAGTCCGAGCGCGTGGACGCTTTCCGCGCAAACAAATCCGATTCCGCCGCTGACGCTCGCGCGTCGCATGAACGCGACTGTGATCACGCTCGACGCTTCACTGACACGCGCGTTGCCGGAACACAAGATGACGTCGTACGCGCCGTGCGTAATCGGACTGCGCAGGGCGGTGATGGCGGGCGCGAACGAAGGATTGTTCGTCGATCGCGACGGCCACATTCTCGAAGGCACCGCGTCGAACGTGTTCGCGGTGACGCGCGACTCGCTGATCACAGCGCCATCGAACGTTCTGCCGGGGATCATGCGCGCGTGGGTGCTCGAGCAAGCCGCGCAACTCGGCATCGCGGTCGAGGAACGCGCACCGACGCACGACGAGATTCGCGCGGGATCGTTCCTCACCGGAAGCCTGACGTTGATGGCAGCGGTGCGAAGCATCGACGACCGGCCATGTCGCGAGCCGGGTGAGATCTTCGACGCGATCAACAGCCGCTGGCTGTACTAAGTCGGCCGCGCGTCTTCCGCTTCTTTCCAGATCTCCACGCGATGACTCTCGTTGAGCGCGAACGTGCCGACGAAGAAGGTCATCAGCGCGATACCGATCACCCAATACAGGCCCGCGTAACGATTGCCCGTTTCCTCCACGAGCAAACCCGCGATGAGCGGCAGCGTTCCGCCGAACCAACCATTGCCGAGGTGATACGGCAATGAGAAAGACGTGTAGCGAATGCGTGCAGGGAACGCCTCGATGAGAAACGCGGCGATCGGACCGTAGACCATCGTCACGTACAGCACCTGCACGAACACGAGCAGCGTGAGCATGAACATGTTCGGGTTCGCGGGATCGGCGCTGTAGTGCGTGATCGCTTTGTAGATCGGGAGGTAGGTCAGCGCAGCGATGAGGTTGCCGGCCATCATGATCTTCAGTCGCCCGATTTTGTCGGACAGCGCGCCGAACACGACGAAGAACGGCATGCCGAGAAGCAGCGCGAACGCGACGATGAGACTCGACTTCACCATGTCGACTTTGAGCACGCTCTGCAGAAACGACAGCGCGTAGAACTGGCCCGTGTACCAGACGATGCCTTGTCCTGCGGTCGCGCCGAAGAGCACGAGCAGAACGATCTTGAGATTCGACCAGCGGCCGAAGCTTTCTTTCAGCGGCGCGAGCGAGGTCTTGCCTTCCTTCTTCAGTGCCGCGAACAGCGGCGACTCGCTCATGCGCATGCGGATGTAGAGCGACATGCCGACGAGCAGAATCGAAAGGAGAAACGGCACGCGCCAGCCCCAGCTCTGAAAGTCTTCAGGGGACATGAGTTTCTTGACGCCGAGGATGACGCCGAGGGAGACGAACAGTCCGAGGGTTGCGGTGATCTGAATGAAGCTCGTGTAGAAGCCGCGCCGATGATCGGGCACGTGCTCCGCGACGTATACGGCCGCACCGCCGTACTCGCCGCCGAGCGCGAGGCCTTGCAGCAATCGCAGGACGAGCAGGATCGATGGCGCGAGCACGCCGATCTGCGCGTACGACGGTAAGAGTCCGATGAGGAACGTCGAGAGGCCCATGATCGTGAGCGTGACCATGAACGCGTACTTGCGGCCGATGACGTCGCCGACGCGTCCGAACACGATCGCGCCGAACGGCCGCACGACGAAGCCGGTCGCGAAGAGCGCCCACGTTTTGATCAATGCCCACGCAGGGTTCCCCGCCGGGAACATCACCTCGGACATGATCACGGCCAGGCTGCCGAAGATGTAGAAGTCGTACCACTCGATCATCGTCCCGAGGCCGGAGGCGAAGATGATCCGGCGGATCGGATACTCCGTGCGGCCGGCGGTGGCCGTCGCGGTGTTCGTCATGCGTAAGCTCCTCTGCGTGTGGTGGTGCGCGGAGTCTACTCTTCCCGAAATCCAGCGCAGAGCCTGCCGTTCGCGGAACGCGCGTTGCACCTTCGATCGAGGCACTTTTCGACGAAGGAGGAATCGAGAATGGCGGACAGAGATCGTGATCGTTGGGACCGCTACGGCGGTGGTGGCAACGATCGATACGGACGCGACCGCGGCCGCGACTTCAATCACGACACGACGTACACGAACATGCGCGACCGCGACGATCGCGATCGCGGCGACCACTATCCCGGCGGCGACTTCGCGAGCGCCGGCTTCGGCGGCAGCGGCTACGGCTCGCTGAATCGCGACGTCGAGTCCGGCCGTTACGATCGCGGCTCGGATTTCGGATCATCGACGCAGCCGAGTTATCGAGGCCGCGGGCCCAAAGGATTTCAGCGCAGCGATGAGCGTCTGCGCGAGCTGATCTCCGAACGACTCGCCGATCACGATGCGATCGATGCGTCGGAGATCGAAGTGACGGTCACGAACGGCGAGGTCACGCTGGTAGGCACGGTCGATGACCGTCGTACGAAGCGACTGGCCGAGGATCTTGCGGAGTCGGTTGGCGGCGTGCACGACGTGCACAATCAGTTGAAAGTCGACCGCGCGTTTTTTACGCGCTCGCAGACTCCGTGACGAAGCCGAGCTTCTCGAGCAGGAGGTTCCACCGGGCGATCGGCAAGCTTCCGCCGGTCGCCTGATCGTGGCCGCGTGCGTACGAGCCTTCGCCTTCGCCGAGGTCGATGGCGCGGAGGAAGTCGAGAAGGTTGATCGTGCCGGCGGAGCGCATCGAGAAGTTCACGCGTCCGTCGATGTAGCCGTCGTTCGCGACGATGACGATGTACTTCGGCAGACGCGTGCGCCAGATCTGCGCGATCACCGGATGCACTTGCACGCGTGAATGCACGCGAATCAACGCCACGTTGCCCGCGAATTTCGGCGCGGCCTTCTTCGCCTCGGCCATCTCGCGCTGCACTTCGGCGCGCGCGGCGCGCAACGTCTCGACGTCGCGCGAGCCTGAACGCACGAGCTCACGCGCCGATGGGTGATCGAGCAATGCGCGCGCGGCTGCTTCGGGATCGTGCATCGAGGCGCGACGCGCGGCGTTGACGAGCGCGGTCGCTTCTTTCAGATCGCTCATCGCGTAACGCGCCTTCACCTCTTTCAACAACGCGAACGGTGCGCGCTCACCGACGTCGCTCAGTGCGCCGATCGCTGCGATCCAGTCGAGATCGCCGATGTCGACGAGCGGTGTGCAAAGGTCGTAGACGATCAGCGACGTGTTTGGAATCGGATCCCACGTGTACGCGGTGATGAGCAACGCGCCGGGCGGTACGCCGTCGGGACGGTGATGATCGATGAGACAACAACGCGCGCCGCCGACGAGCGGTTCGTCGCGCGACCCGAGGTCGAGCACGAACACCGCGTCCGGACGTGCATCGGCGACGAGGGCCTTGTTCTCGACGGACCATGCATCGCGCTCGCGCGAGGTCGAGCGTCGCATGACGTTCGTAAATCGCAACCGCTCGAGCGCGCGCTGCAAGACGACGCCCGCGGTCACGCCATCCGCGTCGAAGTCGTGAAAGACGAGCACGCGCGCCTCGCGATCGAGTGAAGCGACGAATTGCGCGAATGCGTCGCGCGCCGATGCGAGGTCTGGTGTCATGTCGATGCGAAACGATTCTTGCAGCGGGCGCGCCGGGAACCGGTAGGAAATTCGCGACTCAGGGCACTCCATAGATAGAGGGTCAGTCCTCATCCATGAGCTCGCAGCAACCAGAGGTTGACGGAGCACGTGCCGAAGGTTTCACGCAGGCGCAGGTCGATGACTTCGTCGACGTGCTGGCGATGCTCAGCGTGCGCAGCATTGAGTCGCTCGTCAGCACGATCAACCTCGGGGATGCAGTGCTCGACGCGGGCGATCACGTCGAAGATCCGAAAGCGTTCGCCCGCGCAATCGTCGAGGCGCTGCAAAAGGATGATCGCCTCGGCACGCTCATCACCCATTTTCGCAAGATGGCCGGCGCGAGCAGCCGCTATTCGACGCTCATCGACTTCATTCGTCGCGGCGGACGCCTCAGCGATCGCGAAGGCCTGCAGTCGTTCAATGACCACTTCGAGCCGTTCTTCAGCGTCAAGGAGTTGCGCGAGAACTTCGATCGAATCTCTCGCGCGATTTGCATCATCGGTCTGGGCGATCCGCACAACAATCTGCAAGGCTCGGGCTTTCTGGTTGGCCCCGATCTCGTCATGACGAACTATCACGTGATCGAGCCGTACGTGAGGGAAGACGAGAACGGCAGGATCGTGGAGAAGGTGTCCGGCGACCGGATCGAGTGCTTCTTCGACTACATGGCCGAGCCGAAGCCGCGCGTGCCGTATGCCGAGGGGCGGCATTCGTATACCTGCGTGAAGGCCGCGCGCGAAAACTGGCTCGTGCATGCGCGTCCGATTCCGATGGCCCAACGTCAGGACGAGCGCGCGTACGACTACGCCGTCATCCGGCTGTCGCGCGGAGTGGGAGCATTGCCTGCGGACACCGGCGGCGGAATGAGGCGCGGCTGGCTCAGCGTCCCCTCGTCGATCGACGTGATCAACGTCGGGAGGCGGCTGATCATCTACCAGCATCCGGGGATGGCGCCGCAGCAGATCGACGTCGGCAAATACGAAGGACAGAACGGGACGGAGTCGCGTGTGCGCTACACGGTGCAAACCGCGAAAGGCTCGTCCGGCTCCGCGGCCATCGATACGGCCGGCGATCTCTTCGCGCTGCACGCGGCGTCGACGGGCGAGAAGATCGGCGAAGACGATGTCAACGAAGGCGTGCGCATCGACTTCATCGGCGAGGACTTGAACGAGAACGTTCCGGAATGGCGCGTGGCGGATGACGCGGATCCGTCGCAGCCGTATTGGTCGCTCAACGACGACCTCGAGAACTCGCAGCCGATCATCGGCCGCGACGACTTCCGCGATCACATTCGGAAAGTGAACGGCGGCGAAACGTCGCGCGTGCTGGTCGCGTGGGGACCTCCGGGGTCGGGGCTGCGGTACTCCGTGAAAATATTGCGGCGCACGATCGGCTTGCTGACACCGGTGATCGAGTTCACGCCGCACGAGCTCGCGACGTACACACCGGTGCAGTTCCTGAAAGCGACCGCGGACATGCTCAACATCAGCGTCGCGCAGCACAAGATTCCGGAGGCGCTCGCCGAGGAGGATTTGCCGCGGTGGTTGTTCAAGCTTGGTGGATGGCTGCGCGATCGGCTGGCCGAATTTGCGCGCACCGATCCGACGCGCATGCCGGTTTGGTTCGTGTTGAATGTCGCGGTGCCGAAGGATGAGCGATTCCTGTGGGCCGATCCGCTGAAGGAGTTCATCGGCGCGCTGACTGGCGCACACGAACGCGCGGTGCCGATCCCGCAACTGCGATTTCTCTTTCTCGCCTCCAGGCCGGAAGGCATTCCGGTCCTCGGTGCGAATCCGCTGTGGGACGACCTATCGACGTACGCGACGTCTCGCGACGACTACATGATGTGCGTAAGGCGCGCGTGGGCGTCGGTCGATCCGAAGAAGGAAGTGCCGTGGCCGTTCCTCGACCAGATCTTCGAAATGGCGACTGAAGGAAAGGATGTCCTTCAGCATCGGAAGATCCTCAGCGAGAAAGTGCGGAAAGCCGTGACGGCGCAACTCGTGGAGAGGTCCCGATGACCGAGCGCCTGACTCTCGACGAGCTCCCGGACTGGGCGCGCGAGATCGCGGAGAGCGCGAGCGCTCCGGCGACGCCGCACGTTCGCGATCATCAGGGGAAGGCCGCGTGGCCGTTCTTCGTCGAAGCCGCGACCGTCGGCGCGTTCCTGCCGCGCGAGCTCGTACCGGCGCTCGCCGGCAGTGAGCGTCGCGATGCGGAGAAGAGCGTGTTGCGCTTCGCCGAGTTGACGCAAGGTCCGGATGGGGCGCGCTGGTCGCTCACGCGCGAGGCGCGGACCGCAGTGCTCGCATGCAGCAATCCGCAGGAAATCGCGCAGGCCGTCGAACGCACGGAACGCTTCAACGATCCGATCACGATCGCGCTGCGCGAGGCGCTGCAGACCGCGAATCGCCGCGAGCTGCGCACGCTGTCGATCTCCGAGCTCGAAGCGGTGCGCATCGCGGTGACGTGGCTGCGCGATCTCGAGAATCTCGAGCTGCCGTCGTTGCAGGAGCTCGATCGCGTGATCTCGTTCAAGCGACTCCTCGAGCCGTTCCGGCGCATGGTCGGCCAGAAAGCGGAGGAAACGCCGGGGTCACCGCGCCGCGATCGTTTCTTCGGACGCACCGAGGAGATGGAGGATCTGCGCGCGTACGTCGGAGTGGTCGCGGCGGATCGCATCGGACATCGCGTGAAGCGCGCCGCGAAATTCGTGCAGCGCCTGATCACCGGACGCCAGCCGAAAGTCGTGTGGGGCAGCGGCGGATCGGGCAAGACGACGCTCATCGCGAAGTTCATGCTCGAGCATGGAGAGTCCGCGGAGTCGCGCTTCCCGTTCGCGTACATCGACTTCGATCGCTCGACCGTGAGCGCGCGCAATCGCGCGGCGCTGCTCGCCGAAATGTGCAGGCAGGTGAGTTGTCAGTTCGAGTCGCTCACCGAGCCGATGACCGAGCTGCGCAATCAACTCGCGGACCTCGCGTTGCGCATCGACGTCAGCACGGATGCGGACTCGATCAGTCTCCTCCTTCCGCTCGCGCAGCAGTTCCGCAAACTCATCGACGACGCGTTCGAATCGTCGCAGCCGTTCCTGCTCGTCTTCGACACGTTCGAGATCGTGCAGTACGGACCGGATCAAGTGATCGCGCTCGAGAAGCTCGTCAGCGCGATCAGCGGCGGCGCCGCGAACTCGTGGCCGCGTCTCCGTCTGATCATCGCCGGACGCCAGAAAGTCCCGCAGTTCCTCGGCGCGGTCGAAGAGCGCGAGCTCGGCGCACTCGACAAAGAAGGCTCCGCCGAAATGCTCGAGGCGATGGCAGCGGACGCCGGCAAGCCGATCACGCGCGACGACGCGACGAAGCTCGTCGAAGTGATCGCGAAGCACGTGCGCGACAAGTCGAACACCGGCGTGCGTCCGCTGCGACTGCGCCTCATCGGCCAGTTGTTCTCCGATCACGACGAGAGCGGCACGAACGTCGTGCAAGGTCTGCTCGCCGATCTCAACAAACCTCCGTCGGAACAGGGGCTGGTCGGCAAGGTGCTCGTCGACGGGATCCTCGTGCGACGGATCCTCAATCACGTGAAGGATCCACGCGTCCACGCGCTGGCCGATCCCGGACTGGTCGTGCGTCGCATCACGCCCGACGTCATCCGCGACGTGATGACGCGCGGCACCGCGAAGCCGGATGGCTCCTGCGTCGAGCCCGCGGACTCCGAAACGATCGAGCCGTGGATCGTCACTGACGACGAGGCGCAAGACATCTTCGCGGCGTTCGGCCGCGACCTGAATCTCGTCGAGCCCGACGGCGCGGCGTACCGGCATCGTCAGGACGTGCGGCAGGACATGCTGCCGCTCATTCAGATTCGCCGGCCGTTCGGATTCCAGCGCGTGCACGGCCTCGCGTACGAGTTCTTCAAAAAGCGCGCACTCGCCGATCCGAACGACTTTGCGTCGGCGGGTGAGGCGATCTACCACGGACTGTGGCTGCGCCTCCCGTGCGAGCAGATCGAACAACTCTGGCCGAAGGCGCCGACGTTCGATCCACGCATCGATCCCGATGAGTTCGAGCTCGGCACGCTCGAGAACATCTATCTGCGCGCGCGCAAGAAAGGCCGCCTGACGCCGGCCGAGATCGCAATGCTGCCGTCGAAGATCGCGGTCGAGTGGCTCGGCTCGCGCGGCGAGGAACTGCTCGCGCAACAGCGGCTCGACGAGGGAATCGCGGAAGTGCGCGCAGTCGGCGGAACGGACTACGCCGCGTTCGACGAGCGTCGCGACGTCGCCGCGACGGCCGCGCGATTGTTGTATCGCGGCGGTCTCTGGACGGACGCGGCCGCGCTGCTGAAGCGTCACGTGCGCGGGAAGCTGCAGATCCGCCGCGCTGACGTCATCTCGCTCGTCCGCACGTGGGCGACGATCCTCGCGAAGTCGGGCGCGGAAGCGGAGCAGCTCGCCGCGTTGCTGCCGACTGCGCAAGCAATCCAGGACCCGGTCATCCGTACCGAAATCCTCGCGCACATCGCCCTCGGGCTCGACGACTCGCACGAGTGGACGCGAACGCGCGAAAGCGCGCGCACCGCGGCGATGCGCAGTGCGTTCGACGTGCGGCCGTCGTTGTGGGCGCGCGAGACGCGCACGCTGCGACTCGTGCTCGCGACGCGCTCCGAAGGCTACGAACGATTGGTGGGCACGTATCTCGAGACGTGCGCGCGCCTGCCGCAGGATCAGAGCGCGGTCGCATTCCTCAGCGCGCAGCGGCAAGGTCAGCC
>DASVNL010000747.1:0-2711 GCA_036383875.1 Thermoanaerobaculia bacterium | reverse complement strand
TAGGCCTTGTCGAAGTCGGGATGCTCGACGTCGAGGAGCAGCGCGTCCGGGCGGAAGCGGAACAGCTCATCGACCGCATCGACCCAACGCTCGACGACCTGCACATCGATGCCGCGCTGGCGCAGTCGCGGGATCGCGGTGTCGGCCGTACCGCGACGACGCTCGAGCAGCAGCAGTCGCGCTTTGCGTGGCATCGCCGCGCGACGCTGCGACGACGCCGATGACGGCTGCGACTGCGGCAGACGTCGCGCAGTCGTGTCGTTGCCGGACACGCGCTTGGTCGTGACGTTGATCGTTCGCGGGCGCGGCGCAGGACGGAACCACGAGCTCAGCGACGAAAGCAGCGACTGCTTCGGAGGCGCCGGCGCTGCTTTGGCTTTCGGAGTTGGCGGCGGCGTCGCTGCGACGGGCACCGGTGGAGGTTCGGGCGCGGGTGCGATTTCGAGCGCGGCGACGCGCGCGGCTTCACGTTCTTTCGCGATCTCGGCTTGCCGCTCGATCTCCTGTTCGCGCGCAGCGTCCGCGGCCTGACGCGCGACTTCGCGCTCGCGTGCGACTTCTGCAGCCTGTCGCGCAGCCTCGCGTTCTTCCGCGAGTTTCGCTTCCGCGACGCGTGCCGCTTCGCGTTCCGCGGCGAGGCGCTTCTCCGTCTCGGCGCGCATCGCATCGAGCTCGCGCCGCAACGTCTCCTCGGCCTCGCGCGCGCGCTCCTGTCGTTCGAGCTCCAGCCGCGCGGCGAGCTCTTTCTCGAGTCGCTGCCGGTCCGCTTCGTGCCGCGCGCGTTCGCGCAGGACTTCCTCGGTCGCGCGACGCTCCGCGTCTTCGCGATCGCGAACGGCGCGCTCACGCGCATCGCGTTCCGCTTCGAGCCGGAACTCGAGGATCGGTGCGACCGCGGCCTGCGGCTGTTCCTCGACCACGACGGGCGCGGCGACGGCCGGCCGCGGTCGCGTGAGCATCCACACGATTCCGCCGGCGATCAGCGATGCGACGAGGAACGTCGTCAGCGGGATCGCGCCGAACGTGAAGACCGCGGCCAGCGCGATCTCGCCGAGGATGAGGGCCGTCAGTCCGCCCTGCCATCCGCCCTTCCAGACGGAAAGCGCGACGGCGAGAGTGAAGGCGGTGATGAGTGTGGCTGGGGTCGCCGGCAGCAGCATGCCGACCCCGGTTGCGAGAATCACGAGGTCGGTCGCGATTCCATATCGAAGCAAATTCCGGCGGGTCGTTTCGGTCATCGGGGGTGGACGTCGTCTACTACTTCATCGCTACCACGGCGGCTGTGTTCTCGATCTTCCAGCGATATCGCAATACGTCCTCGGTCGCCTCGATGAACGGGAGCGCGCAGGCGAGCTCCTTCTGCGCGGCGTGATACTCGCCGCTTTCATAGAGCGCGACCGCAAAGTAGTACCGAAGGTCTTCTTCTCCGCGCGCGAACGTGCCGATGCGCCGGAACGCCGCCGCCGACTCGCGATACGCGCCGAGCCGATAGAGGCCGATCGCAGACTCCGCGATCACCTCGCGCGACACGTCCGGCGCCGTCGCGACTCGCGCGTACAGCGTCTCCGCGTACGTCGCGTCGCCGCCGTTCGCGGCCTCGTCGGCTTGTCGCAACGTCGTCAACGCATCGCGCGTTGCGACGGATGTCGGAGGAGGTGTCGCAGCAGAGTTCGCCGCAGCTTTAACCGGTGGCAACGGTCGCGACGAATCCTCGGACGTGGCGGACGCGAGCTGCGTGTTGCGCAGCCCCGAGCCCGGGACCAGCGCCGCCGCGATCGACTCGAAATCGGCGGCCTCCTGCGCGAGCGGCAACGTCGCGTACGTCGGACGGATGCGATCCGCGGCGAGCAATCGTTGAATCGTGTCGCGCGCAGCGTCTTCGGATCCGACTTTGAACTGCGCGAGTGCGAGATAGACGAGCGACGTCTCGAGAGACTCGATGCGCTCATAGCGTCCGGTCTGGACGTACTGCTCCATCTCCGCGGAGGTGAGGTAGCCCTTCGACGCCGCGTCGAGATCCGTGACCGCGGCCGCGTAGTTCGCGGCGCGATAGCTTTTCAGCCCGCGCTCGAGCAGCGTATCCGGCGAATCTGCCGCACACACCCCCAGCGCTGCCAAGAGCCATACAGCGGCAATCGTGATGCGAGGCATCCATCCTCCGGATCTGTTTGTGAGACCGCGTTTGCTGAAGCAGGAAATAACGCGACAATTCGCGATCAATCAAAAATGAGGCCAACCGCGAGAGTTGGCAATCAGGAGTGGCGCACATCGCGGTCATTCCCCCAAAAGCGGCACACATCCCGCACCCGCGCGCCTCAGTGCAGCACGACAACCTGATTCACTTCCTGCGGCAGCGCCCCGACGCGTTTCCGTTCCGGCGCGACCTCGACCTGCGCCAGTTTCTTGCCGACGCAGTCGGCCGCGGCCCGGAGTTGCTCCCCGTCCCTGCGAAAATTTTTCTTCTCGACGAGCTCGAACCGCGCGGTTACGGCTTTCCGCTGACGAAGTCCCCAGCGCTCGACGAGCTCGAAGTCCGGATGCAGCGCTGGCTCGGCGAGGAGCTCGAACAGCGCGGCACCGCGCGCACCGAACGCAAAGACGACCTGCTCGCGTCGTATCGCGATCACGTGGTCAAGCTCTCGCGCAACGCGGCCGAGTCGAGCGTCCTCGCCGACTACGAGTCGGTCTTCTGGCTGCTGCACACGCAACAA
>DASVNL010000746.1:0-5183 GCA_036383875.1 Thermoanaerobaculia bacterium | reverse complement strand
CGCGAAGTTCGGCGGGCTGAGAGCCCGCCGCTCCACTAATCCACCTTCCGGCGAATGCTCATCTCCGACGTGTTGCCGGCCGAGTCGATGGCCAGTGCGGAGAACGCGCGATCTTCGGGACGCGCGCCGGGCAGCACCTGGCTGGCCCAGATGTTCGTCTCTTCGATGCTGTCCGACTCAGCGGTCATCGGCACGGTCACGGGCAGCGGGAACGTCGCTTCGAACGTGCCGTCCGCGGCGGTGTTGGTCGCGCCGAGGTAGTTGAACTCGCCGATCGACGGCAGCGCCATCGTGCGCTCGGAGTTCGAGATCGACTCGGTGACGATCTTGTCGCGGCGCACATGCGGCAGCTCCGTCGCTGCTTTCTCGCGCACGCCCGACGTCACGAAGGACTGGTAGATCTCGACGATCTCGCCGGGGCACGCGGTGCCGCGCACGGTCGCACGCGTGACCTTGTCATCTTCGGACACGCGCACGCGTGTGATGTGCGGAGGCGAGATGCCGCCGTTCGCGACTTTCGCGTCGCGCTCGCAGCGCTGCGTGCCGCGGGTGAGCTGATTCGGATCGTCGACGTTGAGGTTCAGGATGATCGGACGGAGTCCGTTCTCGTTGAAGCGATTCGCGCTGAAGCGATTCTCGCGCGGCGTCGGTGCGTCGGCGACCGGGATGATGGTCACGCCGCCGAGGCGATTCCACATCACGTCGTTGCGCATGATGACGTTGCGCGTCGCGCCCGGCGACAACACGATGCCGGCCTGATTGCCGCTGATCGTGCAGCCGTCGATCGTGTTGCCGTTCGCGGACGACTTGCCGTCCGGCGAGCCGATGATCACGCCCGCGCCCGCGTTCGTCGCGATGTTCGATGAGCGCACGACCGAGCCGTCGGACAGGAGGACGATGCCGCCGCCGGTCTGCGGATCGCCGCAGCGGCTGACGTCGAGACGCTCGCCGTCGAGGCGTGCGCCGCTCGCGACGATGATGCCCGCGCGCGTCTGCTGCGCGACGAGCGAGTAGCGCATGACCGTCGTCCCTTTCTCGATCTGCACGCCGACTTCGCCGGGCTTGTTGATCACGTCCGCGTCAGGCGCGGCGCCGACCATCACATGCTCGAGGCGCGCATCGGCGCGCGTGACGATGCCGACGGGCGTGCCGTGAATCGCGATGCGCGTGATCGCGCAGCCCGCGTCGCACACGATGCCTTCCGAACCCGTGACGATCAGCTCGAAGTCGGGCTTGTCGATGCGCGGAATCTGCAGTTCATTCGGCTGGAACGTGACCGGCTCGCCGAGGCGGCCGGGGTTGGGATTCGTGACGGAGGCGGGGGAGAGGAAATTGTATGGCGTCCCATCGATCACCGTCTCTTCGTTGCTGATCGAGGGGAGCGGCGTCGCGGCGGTAATCGTCCACCAGTGCGGCGGCACGCCGACGACGGAGTCGCGCTGTTCCTTTGCAGGGACGAGCGGCACGAACCGCATCCGGTTCGGACCCTTCAGCGCGTTCGCGTTGGTGAGGAACTGCCGGAACGAGCCCTGGATGCCTGCACCGTCTTCGGTGTTCACGACCGCGTCGAAGCTGAACGCGAAGTCGACGCCGGTGAGTCCGTCTTTCAACGTGACGAGTGCGAGATGTTCGGCGGTCGCGAGTGACGACGCGTCGTCGGAGCGCAGAGCCGAGCGGCCTGCGAAGCATGAGCCTTCGAAGATCGTGGCGCGCACGGTTCCGTTCGGATGCGCGCAGAGCGAGCCCGCCGGTCCGAACGTCTGCTCCGCCCACGCACCGGCGACTCCGCCGATCGTGCGCGAGTCGACGACGACCCAGTAGTCGCCGGGGCCGGTCACGC
Source organism: Thermoanaerobaculia bacterium (assembly GCA_036383875.1). Classification (GTDB taxonomy): domain Bacteria; phylum Acidobacteriota; class Thermoanaerobaculia; order Gp7-AA8; family Gp7-AA8; genus QHVT01. Next base: position 3,343 of record DASVNL010000746.1, on the reverse strand, counting down.
TGAACGTGTAGTTGCCCGAGCGATCGGTCTTCGTCGTCGCGACCGCGGCGTCATCCGCGGTCGGCATGCGATCGCCGCCGTCGCGGTAGAGCTTGAGCGTGACGTTCGCCGTTCCGGAGAAGTGCGGACGCACGGCCAGCGCCATCCGATCTTCGAACACACCGCCGGCGATTACGAGACCGCGCTGGGCGCTCGCGATCAACGGCGCAATCGCGACGCACAACACCACCGCCCATCGTTTGACTGGAAACATTTGGACCCTCTCCGGAGCATTGTAGTTGGTTGGCGCTTGGCGGTTGGCGGTTGGCGGAGGACCAAGGCACCGCACCCGAGAAAATTCACGATCAAAAAGCACAACCATACGAGAGTTTTGACGCAGGCGGCGTCGCTCCCGCCAACCGCCAACTCGGTCTAAACCAATCCCCGTTCCCGCAGATCGCGCTTCACGAACGCGTACACGATCGGCGCGAGGACGACTCCGCCGACGCCGAACGCGGCCTCGCCGACGATGATCGCGAGCAGGATCTCCCACGCTTGCGAGTCGGTTTCGCCGCCGACGATGCGCGAGTTGATGAGGTACTCGAGCTTGTGGATCACGACGAGGAACGTCAGCGACGCGACGGCGGTCCCGATCGAGATGCCCATCGACAGGATCGTGATCACGGTGTTCGAGATCAGATTGCCGAGCACCGGGATCAGTCCGCAGAGGAACGTGATGACGACGAGCGTCGTCGCGAACGGGATGCGGATGCCGAACAGCGGCAGCGCGACGAGCAGGTAGAGACCAGTCAGCGTCGTGTTGACCGCGGAGATTTTGATCTGCGCCATCGCGACGCGTCCGAACGCGTGCGCGAAGCGATCGACTTTGTCGACGAGGTGACGCGCGAGCGGTCCGCGATTCACTTCGTCATGCGCGGTGACGTGCCGGAAGAAGACGAGCAGCGCGAGGAGGCCGCCCATGATCATGTGCACGAGGCCGATGCCGAGCCAGAGGCTGCCCGCACGCAAGGTCTGCGCGTGCGTCTTCAGCCACGACATGACCATGACCTTGAAGTCTTCCGCGTCGGTCATGACCTCGGGGATGAACTGACGTCCGAGTCCGCCGAGCCAGATGCGCACGGAGCCGAGGATGTCGGCCATCTGCTCCATCATCGCGGGGACGTTGCCGGCGCCGCGGCGCAGCATAGTCATCGTCAGCGCGATGCCGGCGGTGAGGATCAACGCGGTCGCCGTCGTGACGACGAGTAACGCGAGCGGACGCACGATGCCGCGCGACATGCGACCCTGGAAGCGCTCCGAGACGCGGTCGAGAATCAGGTAGAGCGCGAGGCCGACGATCAGCGCGGAGACGAGGTGCTGCCAGAGCACGAAGAAGACGCCGCCGATGACGATCACGTACGACGCGACTTCTTCCCAGGTCATCCGGAGTCTTGGCCGTGGCGCAGGAGTTTCCGGATCTTCACCCACCGCCCGCGGCACGAGTGGTGTCGTGCTCATGCCACGATTGTAACCGGCACGGCCGGTTGCGCTTGTTGCTTCGCTGCGGCACGTACGCGCGCTCGGCTACACTAGGGCGTGATGCCGGAACCGAGTACACCGCCGATGGGACGCCTCGATGCGTTCGACGTCGGCGACAAGAAGTTGACGATCCAGACGGAGTTTTTCTCCCGCCCGCAGTGGCGCGTCGAAACGAAGGTCTACCTCGGCGGCGCCCTCAAGAAGGTGTACACCGAGGACTTCGATCTCTCGATGGATGCCGAGTTGCAGAAGCGCATCAACGACTTCCACCAGGCCAAGGTCGCCGAGATCGCGGACAAGCTGCGGGCTCGCGGATGATTCGCGCCCGCTCTCTGCGTAAGTCGTTCGGCAAACACGACGTGCTCCGCGGCATCGACCTCGACGTCGGCGCGGGCGAAGTCGTCGGTCTGATCGGACCCAACGGCGCCGGCAAGACGACGTTGATGTCGTGTCTCCTCGGCTTTCTGACGCCGAACGCCGGCTCGATCGAGATCGACGGACATCCCAACGACGACCTCGACATCCGCCGCAACACCGGCTTCGTCCCCGAGCGCATGAACTTCGATCGTCGCGCAACCGGCTGGGCATTTCTGCGCTACATGGCGCTGCTCGCCGGCGTGCCGCGCAGCGAAGTCGATGCACGCGCGAAGGCGATGCTCGAGCGACTCGGCATTGCCGAGGCGGCGAATCGAAGGTTGTCGCAGTACTCGCGCGGCATGCTGCAGCGCATCGGCATGTGCCAGGCGCTGATTCACGAGCCGAAGTACATCTTCCTCGACGAGCCCGCGTCCGGACTCGATCCGAACGGCGTACTGCTCGTGCGCGATCTCATCAACGAACAGAAGCAGCGCGGCGCGGCCGTGCTCCTCAACTCGCATCAGCTCAGCGAAGTCGAGAAGGTGTGCGATCGCGTGTTCTTCCTCAGCGGCGGCACGATCGCGCATGAGGAAACGCTGCGGCACACGGACCACTTCGTCGTCGCGATCACGCTGCTGCCGAATTCGTACGACGAAGCGCTGGTCACGCAGATCGCGAGCGTGAGTCCGCGCGAGCACGTGTTGATCGCGTCGGTCGCGAGCGAACGCGCGATTGCGGACCTCGTGCGTGACCTCGCATCGAGCGGCGCGGGGATCATCGACGTGCGGCAGCACAAGGCCGATCTCGAGAGCATCTTCCGAGGAAACTCATGAACGCGATCGTCGTGCAGGAGACGCTGCGGCGGCACGTCACGAACATCGGCTACATCACCTTCCTCGCGTTCGTCGCGATCATCGGACTCGGCGCGTCGACGTTCGACCGGCCCGTGTCCATGTGGCCGTCGCTGGTGTGGATCCTCTCCGTCATCTGCGGCGCCGGCGTGATCGGTCCCGAGTTCTCGTCGGGGACATTGCAACTCGTGCTCGTGAAGCCGGTGAATCGCGCGGTGTATTTGTTGTCGCGCGTCGCGGGTGTCGTGCTCGCGGTGTGGCTCGCCGCGGGCGTCGGAGCGATCTGCGAAATCATCGGGCGCCTTGCGTGGGGACGTGCGGCGTACGCGCCGATCGGCTGGGCGGTTCTGAATCTGCTGTGCGAAGCGGTGCTCACCGTCTCGCTGATCGCGCTGCTCGGCAGTCTGACGCGCGCGTACTTCAACGTTGCGATCTACCTCGCCGTGATGTTCAGCCTCTCCGTCGGCGGCGGCATTCTCGGCATGATGGGCAAAGTGCAGAACGCGTTCGGACGCTTCATCGCCGAGCATCCCGTCATCCTCGAGATCCTCAACGTCGTCGATCAGAACCTTTACCCCGACCTCGTCCCGCGCTTCGATCGCGACTGGACGCTGATG
>DASVNL010000745.1:0-5977 GCA_036383875.1 Thermoanaerobaculia bacterium | reverse complement strand
TGTCCTCGGCCAGCGTGAGCGCGCCGATGCATTCGCTGTCGTCGATCAGCTCCTGCACGTCGAGGTCTTTGCGCGCGTGATACGCCCACCACGCGGGACGCTCTTCACGACGGTGGTAGTAGAGGAGTTGCGCGAGCAGCGGCTCGTCGTTCTGCAAAGCCTGAAACAGCGCGTCGTTCTGCTGGTCCTCTTCGATGCGATCGGCGCTCGTTTCGCGCGGCTCCTGCGGCTCGCGCCACGTCGCATCCGCGGGACGCACTTCGTCGACGAGCCAGCGGCGCAGTCGCAACGTGGAGATGCAGTCCTCGCGGTTGTATTGCTCGATCGCGTCGAGCACGGCGGGATCGTTCTTCTCGAGCCACTGCTCGTACGCGAGCACCGCGCCGCCGAACTCCGCGACTTCGTGATGCTCGCGCGTGAAGTAAAACGTCTCGACTTTCTTCAGGCCGTACGACGAATGCGAGATGCGCATGCCCTGCTTGACGACCGACGAGAGATCGACGAACGCCTCGCGACGCAGCAGGTCGTCGAGCTCGTTCTCGCACGTGCCGTATCGACCCGCGAGCCGCTTGAGCGTCGACACTTCCATCGCGCCGTAGTGATAGACGTGCGCGTCCCCATCGTTGCGGCGTCGCGCGACGAGGAACGCCATGACCTCTTCAAACGCCTTGCGTTCCGAGTCTGCGTCGTGCGCCCACCACGCGCGATATTCGTCCTCGCCGAATGCGACGCCGAACAGAAACGTGAGCCCGTCGCCGATGAACGGATCGCCTTCGACGTCGAAAAACACGTCGTTCGCGGACGGGCGCGGCAGACGCGCGAAGCCGCGATCGTCTTCGAGCGGCAGCAGCTCGTACGTGTGCTTGCCCGTTTGTCTGTGCCCGAGCTGCAGCTTCGCCTGATGCTGCAGCGCGCCGAACGTCTCGGGTGCGATCTTGCGGATGCGCAACATCGGCGACGCTTCCGCGAGGGCGGTCAGCGTCTTCACGTCGCCGCGTTCGAGTCGCGTGACCTGCGTGCGGCGAATGTTCGCGACGAGCGAGAGATGATCGACGTCGCGCCAGTGTTGCGAGCAGTGCGCGAACCAGTCGCAGAGCGAGCAAAACTCGACGGGGAACGGCGTGCTCGCCTCGGTGCGACCCACCGCGCGTGCCAGCGATGCGCGCACGTAGCGGTAGTACGCGGCGTAATCGGCGACGCGAAACGATGCGCGCGTTCCGCTCCCGAGCTCGACGTGCATCGACTCGGGCAGCACGCCCTGCAATCGCGCGACGTGATGGCTGTAGTCGGAGAGCTGCAACAGGAAGTGCGCCTTCATCGAGCGCGCGAGCTTGGTGTCGATGACTTCGTAGCTGTACGCGCCGAGATTTGACGGACGCTCGACGCGTTGCAGGAGATCGGCGTAGCCGCTCCAGCGTCCGTCGAAGAACGCTGCCTGATAGATGTACTCCGCGCCGCTGCGCATCGCGGCGAGCGTCTGCGCCTCACCGCGCTGCGACGCTGCGACACTCCACGGCGCTGGCGCGATCGCGACGACGCTCTTGCCGGTCGCGCGCAACTGGTCGACGAATGCGTGCTCGTGCGCGTCGCCCTTCGTCGAGATGAGCGCGGACATCCCCGACGGCTTCCGGCGGATCGCGTCGATCGTGCCGTTCTTCGTGCCGCGGTCGATGAACGTCGCGTGGTCGCACCGCACGAACTTCGTGATGTCGCTGGTCGACAGGATGAGATCGGTTTCGAGGACGCGCATGCTCGATTCGACACGCCGCTTGTATCTTTGTGGCGCGCCACCTTACAGGTGGAAACGTGTCAGACACTACCTGCGTCGGAGCGATCGCGGAAGGAGGTTGGGATTTTCGGTTCTTCGGACGAAACGCAGTTCGTCATCGATGTCTCGGATGCCGGTGCGCGATACACAGCCGGCGGCCAGCAGAGCTCCGGCGATGCGTTCGCGAGCGCGTGGCGCAACGCCGCGACCTACACCTCGTCCGCGGTGACGGCCGCGATCGTCGCGACGGCGGTGCTGACGGTTTTCGCGCTGATGATCCACCCGCTGCTGATCGTGCCGGTGTTGATCGTTGGCATCGTGCTCGTTGCGCTGGCCAGCGTCCGCGCGACCAACAAGCGTCGCGTACACGTGACGTACCGGCTCGACGCCGCGGCGCAGAAAGCGTTCGAGTCGATGAGCCACGGTGTGGGCTGGCTCGCGACCAGCCGCGCGGTGTGGCGCGTGCTGCACGAAGAAACCTTGCGGCGTCCCGCGAACACGAAGTCCGTCACGCGCGTGCCGGCGCAGATCCTGCGCGACAAAGTCGCGAATCTACTCACGAACATCAGCGTCCCGTCGATCGTCGGGGGCGGCGAGACCGTCATCTTTCTTCCCAACGCATTCTTCGTCCGCAGACATGCGGGCGCGATCGAAGACGTGCCGTACGCCTCGATTCGCGTCGACGTCGAGACGACGCAATTCAGCGAGTCCGGACACGTGCCCGGCGACAGCAAGCGTGCCGGCACGTCGTGGCAGTACGCGAACAAAGACGGCAGTCCCGATCGCCGTCGCGCGAACAACGCGCAGATCCCGATCCTCGAATACGCACGCGTGACCGTGTCATGGCGCAACTCCGGATGCGTGTTTCTGGTGTCCAATGTCGATGCCGCGCGACACTTCGCGAAGGCACTGCAGACGATGGCTAAACCGAAGGAGACCGCGATGCCCGCGCAGATCCCAACCGCTTCGAACGATCTCGTGCGCGCGCTGCAGAACTCGATCGATCGCAAGAAGCGTCTCGACGAGCTGCAACGCCAGAGCGCGGCCGCGCCGGTCGAGACGAAGCCGGTCACGAACGCAGAGTGGCTCGGCACGAACGGCAGCGCGACCGTGCACGGCTTCGCAACCGGACCATTCGTCTACGTCGGCAATCGACTGCAGGCGCTCGATGGATCGCGCGTCGAGCCGGCGCTCATCGATCCCGCGTTGCCCGTCGATCCGTCGCACGCGAACGTGCACGGAGAAGGCGTCACGTATTGGCCGTCGTATGACGGTCTCACCGCGGCCAGCCGCCGCGCGTTTCTGCAGTGGCTCGCCGGCGGACGCATCGATCCGAACGCGTACATCGGCTACGTCTTCATCTTTTTCTACGGACTCGAACGCCGCGTCGCGCAGTCGATTCGCGACAAGCAATCGAATCCCGATGAGTTGGTCGCGATCGGACGCGAAGTCGCGCGGCTCATCGATCTGTACGCGGACTCGAGCAGTTCGTTCGCGGGCTACGCGAGCTCGTTCCTCGATCTCCTCGCCGCGATCGAGCCGCGACTCCGCGAGTTGTCGCGCGACCGGCCACCGCGCGAGCTCGGCGTGTCGCAAAGCGTGCGCATGTCGCTCGGCGAGCTCGCGGTCGCGCAGCAGCCAGTCCCCGCGGAAGTCGCGCTCGCGTGGGTGAGCGCGACGCGCACGCTGAACACGCCGGCCGTGCGTTGCGCGAGCGAGTTCGAGCTGCTCTTTCACATCCGCTACGCGAAGAAGTTCGGCGACGGACTGCTCCTCAATCCCAACAGCACGTCGCTCGAGCTGACGTATCGCCCGGCCAGCGCGACGATCGATCCGGTCGTCGTGAAGCGTCCCGTGCCGGACGTGAGCGTGATCGCGCGACCGCTCGCACAACTGGTCGCGCTGACCGACGAGTGTTCGTCCGCGCTCGATTCGTTCAGCCGCTTTCTCGGCAAGAACGAGAACGGGCGCGAGTCGCTTGCGGCGTTTGCTTTGTTGCCCGAGGAGTTGGTGGAGGCGACGCCGTCGGCGGATGCGGCGGCGCTGGCTTCGCTCGTGCGATCGCGACTCGACGACGACGGACGCGCGCATCTCGCGGCGGGCGAGTTGCTGCAGCACGTGCGACTCGCGAAGCCCGGCAAAGTGTCGAAGAACGAGGCCATGCTGCTCGCGCAGGCACTCGAGAAACTCGGATACGGCATCGAGCCGGACGTGCGTCTCGGCGGTCCCGTGTACGACGTCGAAGGTCGCGTCGTCGTGTTTCGACGCTTGCCCGATTGTCCGTCCGTCGCATCGGACGAATACGCAACCGCGACGCTGCTCGTGCGCCTCGGCGCGATGGTCAGCGCCGCGGACGATGCGGTGTCGAAGTCGGAGCGCGAACTGCTCGAGCATCACATCGAAGAGCGCCTGCAGCTCAACGCAGGCGAGCGTCAACGTCTCGCCGCGCATCTCGCCTGGCTCCTCGAAGCCGGTCTCGGCATGACCGGTCTCAAACGCCGCCTCGAGTCGTTGCCGCCGCATGCACGTCACGCGATCGGCAAAGTGCTGATCGACATCGCCGCGACCGACGGCGCGGTCGACGCGCGCGAGATGAAGATGCTCGAGAAGTTGTACGGCCTCCTCGGACTCGCGCCGGGCGATCTCTATCGCGACGTTCACGCCGTGCAGGCGCGCGATGACGAACCCGTCGCCGTCGATCCGCCCGCGCCCGTGAAGGGATTCGCGATTCCGCCGAAGCCCGCGGCGACTCCGGCGCCGTCCGCATCGGCGATCGACATGGAGCGCGTGCGCCAGAAAATCGCCGAGACGCGCGAAGTCTCGTCGCTGTTGTCGAGCATCTTTGTCGAAGAGGAAGCGCCCGTCGCGGTCGCGCCGGCGATCGCGCAAGCCAACACCATCGGCACGCTCGACGCGGCACACTCGGAGTTGCTGCGACGCCTCGCGGAGCGCGAGAGCTGGCCGCGCAATGAAGTGGAGCGACTCGCGAGCGAGCTGTCGTTGCTGACGGACGGCGCGCTCGAAACGATCAATGACTACGCATACGCCACCGTGGACGAGCCTCTTTGGGAGGACGACGATCCGGTGACGATCAACTCGAAGGTAGCGATGGAGCTCATGGGATGACCACGCAAAGCATCAAGCCGAAACATCGTGAAGCGATCATTCAATCGTTGCGCGCGGGCGTCGTTCCGCGCGTCGGACAGCAGCACATTCAAGTCGGCCGTCACGACGAAGTGAAGGCGCTCGTCACCGACGTCGATCGCATCGCGGACGGCGGCGCATCGATCCGCTTCGTGATCGGCGAGTACGGATCGGGCAAGACGTTCTTCCTGAATCTGATTCGCTCGATCGCACTCGAACGCAATCTCGTCGCCGTCAACGCCGACATGTCGCCCGATCGACGTCTGCACGCGACGGGCGGACAGGCGCGATCGCTGTACGCGGAGATGATGCGCAACATCGCGACGCGCTCGAAGCCGGACGGCGGCGCGATGGCGAGCGTCGTCGAGAAGTTCGTCACCAGCGCACTCGCGGAAGCGCGCGCGTCGTCGACGCCGGTCGAAGAGGTGATTCGCACTCGACTCGCATCGCTGCAGGAGCTCGTCGGCGGATACGACTTCGCGCAGGTGATCGAGGCGTACTGGCGCGGTCACGACAGCGGCAACGAAGAGTTGAAGGATTCCGCGCTGCGCTGGCTTCGCGGCGAATACGCGACGAAGACCGACGCCCGCGCGCACCTCGGCGTTCGCACGATCGTCGGCGACTCGAACGTGTACGACCAGTTGAAACTCTTCGCGCGATTCGTGCGGCTCGCCGGATACGGCGGCGTGCTGATCGTGCTCGACGAGCTCGTGAATCTCTACAAGCTCGCGAACACGCAGGCGCGCAACAGCAACTACGAACAGATCCTGCGCATCCTCAACGACGTCCTGCAGGGCAGCGCCGAAGGCATGGGCGTGCTCCTTGGCGGCACGCCGGAGTTTCTGCTCGACACGCGACGCGGCCTGTACAGCTATTCGGCGCTGCAGTCGCGACTCGCGCAAAACCAGTTCGCGACGGGCGGGCTCGTCGACTACAGCGGCCCGGTGCTGTCGCTCTCGCAGCTCACGAAAGAAGACTTGTACGTGCTGCTCGCGAACATCCGCAACGTCTACGCGTCGGGCGATCCGTCGAAGCATCTCGTGCCCGATGACGCGCTCGAAGCGT
>DASVNL010000744.1:0-6031 GCA_036383875.1 Thermoanaerobaculia bacterium | reverse complement strand
CGGCCGCCGGACCTCGCTGACATCCGCGAAGTTCACGCCGCGACCGCTCATGCCGTCGTGCGTGAACAAGCGCGCGCCCCACTTCTCCGGGAACGCGGCCTTCGCCATCTTCTCCGCGACGCCCAACGCTTCGAACGCGTCGTTGGCCGTGGAGAGCAACGACTCGCCGATGTGGAATCGCGGGAAGTGCTCGCGTTCGAGCAGGACGACGGAGTGACCGCGCTGCGCGAGCGTGATCGCGGCGGACGAACCGGCTGGACCGCCGCCGAGGACGGCGAAGTCGAAGTCGTACATCGCTATTGATCCGGCGGCAGGCGCTTCACGCTCTCGACGGTCACGATGCGGCCGATGGCGGAGGCGTCGGGCGGCGGCGTTTCATCGAGCCATTCGACGCTGCCGGTGAACTCGCACAAATCATCATTCGCGCAGGCCGCCAGAATCTTCTTCCCCGCCTCGGAATCATTGCGAAATCGCATTGGCGCAAAGTCGCCGCTCTCGGCGCCGACGTAGTTGAACATCGAGTCCGTCTGCCCGACTTTCACCTGACCGGCAAACGTTCCGGGCACCGTCTCGACCGGCGCCGCATCGCTCGATGTCGTCGCGGTCGTCGCGGTCGTCGCGACAGTGGACGTCGTCGCGACAGTGGCTGTCGTCGCTGTCGTTTCAACGGCAGGTTGCGGAACGGTCTTCTCTTCCGCGCAACCGAGTAACAACACACCGAGCACACTCGCGATCAACGTTCTCATGGGCCGCGGATTGTAGCGAATCACGCGTCGCGGCGACGGAAGATCAGGTAAAGCGCATAGAGCGTCGGAAGCAGAGCGACAGCGCCGAACACGATGCAGAACAAAATCGCATCGCCGAACGCCGACATCCCCGCGGACGCCTGATCGTTCGCGGGGTCGCTGAAGCGCTGCGAGACGTAAACGCTCGCGAATGCGAGCATCGCCGCAACGACGTAGCCGCCAACGACGAGCGTCCAGCCCGGCTTCTTCGTCATAGCTTCGATGCGAGTGCCGCGGCCTGCGCGCGGATCTCCGGAATCGCCGTCGACTCCCACAACGCCGGACGTCGCAACGGGCCGAGCGTGAACAAGCCCGGCACGACGACACCATCGTGCGAAATCAGACGACCGTCGACGTCCGTTTCGATGCCGAGTCGCAACGCGTCGGGTGTGAGCCAGCCCGCGCGACGCATCTGTTCGACGAGCGGCAGATCGATGCGCGTGTAGTCGCAGGCCGGACCCGTGCAGTTGATCGCGCGTGCGACGCGCAACTCGCGCACGTCGTCCTTGCCCGTCGGACGGAAGCGCACGATGAGCCCCTCCTCCATCGATACGATGCGGCCGCGCAACACGGTGAGATGCACATCCATCTCCGGCGCGTAGCGATGACGATGAACGTCCCAGAGGTTGCGCATGTGTCGCAGGAACGAGCCGCGTTGCGCGAGCGTCCAACTGCGCCAGATCGCCGACGTGTGCGGACGCAGCGAGTCGATCGCCGCGCGCCAATCCTCCTGCTTACGCATCCAGCGCAGGCCTTCGTGCGGCGTCGTGAACGGAACCGATTCGAGCGGCCGCGGCGTGACGGGCGCGTGCGGCTGTGGCAGGCGTCCGTTGCGCGAGAGCGCGTAGATCGTGCCGCGATGTCCGTCGTGTCGCAGCGCGATCGCGATGTCGAGCGCGGTCAGGCCGGTGCCGATGAGGAGCACCGGCGCGTCGTGATCGAGCCCGAGGGATGCGCCGGGCGCCCATGGATCGCGGATGTACTCGGGTGGCGTGTTGCCGCCGAGGTCGAGAGGATCGTTGGGAGGAAGATTGCCGAGGGCGAGGACGACGGATCGCGCGTTGACGGTGCGGCCGTCGTGGAGGTGAACCGTCCAACCGTCCGTGAGTCCAACCGCTGATCCGCCCACGCGCGTGACTTCCGCCGCGATCAGCAGCGACGCGAGATAGTCGCCGTACAGCGCGCGCGGTGCGAACGTACCGCCGTGCGCATCGGGCAAACGTCCGCGCAGCCAGCGCAGAAAGTGGTCGGGATCGTCGGGGAACGCGCTCATGCGCGCGGCGGGGACGTTGAGCAGGTGCGCACCGTATGGAGTCCCATACGCGAGACCGCGCGCCGCGCGCGCACCCGCGTCGATGAGTCCGACGTTGAGGCCAGCGCGTGCGGCCTGCACCGCGGTCAGCGTTCCGCTTGCACCGGCACCGATGATGGCGACGTCGAACTTCAAGACTTCGCGGCCTTTTTCTTCGACGCCTTGGCGGGGCGGTTGGCCTCGTGCATCGCGATGAACGACTTCGGCGGCGTCGACGCGATGACGTTCGCCACGACGTCGAGCGCGAGGTCATCGAGCTTCTTGAAACGCAGGCACGACTTGCCCATGTCGAGCTTCTTCTCCGCCTTTGCGAAGCCGTCGCGCAGGAGCATCTCGAGCTTCGGATCGCCGTACGCGTTCATCAGATACAACGCGAAGTAGCTCTTCTGCGCGGCGAGCGCGATGTAGCAGAGCGGCTGGCCGTTGTAGGTGTCCGGGTAGTCGTCCAGAGGGACGGCCCAGCAGAGGCTGCCGTACGTCATGAACTCCCCATAACCTTTCGGGAGATTCTTCCGTACTAGCTTCAAGACTGTCTCGAAGACGGCACGGCGATCGTCCGGCAACTCGTCGAGGTAGGCTTCCAGCGTTTTCGCTTTGCTCTGAACCATGGGCTCGGAGTGTAATACGCGCTTTCGCACCACCGCGAACCATTCAGCAGTAACCAATCACAGAGGGGGTAAAGATGAGAAGAGTGTTGTTACTCGCGACGCTCGTCCTGACTGCAAGTGCGGCTTTTGCGCAGGACCTGGCGTCGTTCGAGAAGCGCACGCATGTGCGCAAGCTCGACAACGGTCTGACCGTCATCATCGTGGAACGCCGCGACGCGCCGGTGTTCTCGTACGCAACGATGGTGAACGCCGGCTCCGCACAGGAAGTGCCGGGGATCACCGGCCTCGCCCACATGTTCGAGCACATGGCCTTCAAGGGCTCGGACCGTGTCGGCTCCACGAACTGGGAAGCCGAGAAGTCGGCGCTGGCCAAGGTCGAAGAGAAGTACGCAGCGTACGACCGCGTGCGCCGCGCCGAAACGAATCGCGACGACGCGGCCATCGCCGCGGCGAAGAAGGAATGGGAAGACGCGATCGCCGAGGCCGACAAGAACATGGTCAATGACGAGTTCTCGGAGATCATCGATCGTGCCGGCGGCGTCGGCATGAACGCGTTCACCGCCTCGGACGTCACCGGCTACTTCTTCTCCCTCCCCTCGAATCGCTTCGAGCTCTGGGCTTTCATGGAGTCGGAGCGCTTCCGCCATCCGGTCTTCCGCCAGTTCTACAAAGAGCGCGACGTCGTGTTCGAAGAGCGCCGCATGCGCACCGAGTCGAGCCCGTTCGGCCGCCTCATCGAACAGTTCCTCGCCACGGCCTTCACCGCGCATCCGTACGGATTCCCCGGTGTGGGCTGGCCCTCCGATCTGCACACGTTCTCCGCGACGGACGCCGATGCGTTCTTCCGCAAGTACTACGTGCCGTCGAACATGGTCATCACGATCGTCGGCGACGTGAATCCGACCGAAGCGTGGCCGATCATCGACAAGTACTTCGGCCGTCTGCCGAAGTCGCCGCAGCCGGAAGCGCTGCGCACCGTCGAGCCGCCGCAGATCGGCGAGCGCACGGTGACGCTGCGTGAGGCCTCGCAGCCGATCTACCTCGAGGGCTATCACCGCCCCGCCGCGACCGATCCGGACAACGCGACGTACGAAGTCATCTCGATGCTGATGTCGAGCGGACGCACGTCGCGGCTCTACAAGTCCCTCGTGCGCGACAAGAAGATCGCCGCCGCGGCCGCCGGCTTCAACGGCTTCCCCGGTGAGAAGTATCCGAGCCTCTTCACGTTCTACGGCGTCACGACGCCGGGCCACACCACCGATGAAATCTCCGAAGGGATCCGCGCCGAGATCGAGAAGATCAAGACCGAAGACATCCCCGCGGACGAACTGGCCTCGGTGAAGACGCGCGTGAAGGCGGACCTCATCCGCCGACTCGGCAACAACAGCGGCCTCGCGCTGCAGCTCGCCGAGGCGCACACGCTTTATGGCGACTGGCGCGAGCTCTTCCGCCAGGTCGATCGCATCGACAAGGTCACCGCCGCCGACGTCAAGCGCGTCGCGAACGCGACCTTCACCACCAACAACCGCACCGTCGCCAAAATCGAATCGGCTCCGAAAGGAGGAGCGAAATGAAAAGAGTGAACACCGCACTGGCGGTCTTCGCCTCGCTCCTGATGCTCGCCGGCAACGCGTTCGCACAAGCGAACTCCGTCGACGAAATCAAAACGCCTTCGCTGCGCAAGTTTTCGATGCCGCAGCCGAAGCGCATCGTGCTCTCCAACGGCATGGTGATCTTCCTCCAGGAAGACCACGAGCTGCCGCTCATCAGCGGTTCCGCCACGATTCGCGGTGGCGCCCGTGACGTCGCAGCCGCGAAGACCGGCCTCCTCGGGATCTACACCGGCTCGTGGCGCACCGGCGGCACGACGACGAAGACCGGCGACGATCTCGATCAGCTCCTCGAGTCGAAAGCCGCGCGCGTCGAGACCGGTGGCGACATCGACTCGACCGCCGTGTCGATGAACGTCCTCAAGGGCGACTTCGACAGCGTCTTCCCGATTTGGGTCGACGTGCTCCGCAACCCCGCGTTCCGCGAAGACAAGATCACCCTCGCGAAGACGCAGGCCAACACCGGCATCTCGCGCCGCAACGACGAGCCGGGCGGCATTCTCGGCCGCGAGCTCGGCAAGCTCGGATACGGCGCGGACTCGCCGTACGCACGCCAGCCCGAATACGCGACGATCGCCTCGATCACGCGCGACGACCTGGTTGCGTTCCACAAGCAGACCGTTCACCCGAACAACATCATCCTCGCGTTCATCGGCGACTTCGACTCGGCGAAGGTCGAGAAGAAGCTGCGCGACACGTTCGGCTCGTGGGCCAAGGGACCGCAGGTCTCGAAGCCCGCGCTCGCGATGACGCCGGCCAAGCCGGGTCTGTACCTCGTCGCGAAAGACGACGTCACGCAGGCCAACATCGGCATGATCCACCCCGGCATCGAGCGCAACAATCCGGACTATCCGGCCCTGCAGGTCATGAACGAAGTCTTCAGCGGCGGCTTCTCCGGACGCCTCATGCAGACCCTGCGCTCGCAGCGCGGACTCACGTACGGGGTCGGCGGTGGCGTCGGCGCGGCGTGGGATTACCCCGGCATGTTCCGCGTCCAGATGGCGACGAAGAGCAGCACCGCTCTCGAATCCGTCGAAGCGCTGAAAGGCGAAGTCGCGCGTCTCACGACTGCGCCGGTCACGGCCGACGAGATCTCGCTCGCCAAGGAGTCGATTCTCAACGCGTTCGTCTTCACCATGGACACGCGCGAGAAGGCGCTCGATCAGCAGGTGCTGCTCGAGTTCTATGGTTTCCCATCCAATTACTTCACGCAGTATCCCGCCCAGGTCGAGAAGGTCACCGCGGAGGATGTGCAGCGCGTCGCGAAGAAATACGTGCATCCCGACCAGCTCGCAATTCTCGTGGTCGGCAAAGAGGCTGACTTCGAGAAGCCGCTGTCGTCTCTCGGCAGCGTGACCAAGGTCGACATCGCCATCCCAGAGCTTGCTCCCGCGGGTGGTGCGAACAAGCCGGCCGCGGCGACGAGCTCCAATCCCGCGGGCACGGCGCTGCTGAACAAGGTGCGCGACTTCATGGGCGGCGCCGCCGTCGACGCGGTGCAGGCCGTGCGCATCACCGGTTCACGCAAGATGAATACGCCGCAGGGCGAGATGGAAGCGGAGTCGGTCGCGCTGATTCAGTATCCGAATTCGCTGCGCATGGAGCTGACGCTGCCGATGGGCCAGATCACACAGGTGATCTCGCCGGGCGCGTCGTTCATGGTCACGCCGATGGGCACGCAGGACATGCCAGGCTCGCAGCGTGACTCCGCACTCG
>DASVNL010000743.1:0-2980 GCA_036383875.1 Thermoanaerobaculia bacterium | reverse complement strand
TGCCGATCTCGTACTTCGACTCGACGAAGTCGGGCGTGCTGATCTCGCGAATCATGACCGACGCCGAGGGTGTGCGAAACATCATCGGCACGGGACTCGTGCAACTGATCGGCAGCGTCGTCACGGCGGTGCTCGCGCTGGGCGTGCTGTTCTATCTCAACTGGAAGATGACGCTGATCACGGTCGTCACGCTCGGTGCGTTCGGCGGTGCGATGGCGGTCGCGTTTCGCAAAGTGCGTCCGCTGTTCCGCACGCGCGGCGAGATCAACGCGCAAGTCACGGGACGTCTCGGTGAATCGCTCGGCGGCATTCGCGTGGTGAAGGCGTACACGACCGAGAAGCGCGAAGATCTGATTTTCGCGAAGGGTGTGCACAACCTCTTCCGCAACGTCGCGAAGACGATCACCGCGGTCTCCGCGACCGGCACGTTCGCGACGATCATCCTCGGCGTCATCGGCGTGATCATGATGCTCGTCGGCGGACGCGCGATTCTCGCCGGCACGATGACCCTCGGCGAGTTGATCATGTACGTCTTCTTCACCGGACTGCTCGCCGCGCCGGTGATGAGCATTGCGTCGATCGGCACGCAGATCACCGAGGCGTTTGCGGGACTCGATCGCATCCGGGACATTCTGAGGATGCGCACCGAAGTCGACGAAGACGCGACGCGTGCGCCGCTGTCGCACGTCAACGGCGACGTCGCATTCGAGAACGTCACGTTCGAATACAACGAAGGCGTGCCGGTGCTGAAGAACGTCTCGTTCGTCGCGCCTGCGAAAACCACGACGGCGCTCGTCGGATCGAGCGGCTCGGGCAAGAGCACGCTGATCAGCCTCGTGATGACGTTCAATCGTCCGAAGAGTGGCCGCATTCTCATCGACGGCCACGACCTCAACACCGTGCGACAGGACCACTATCGCTCGAACCTCGGCATCGTCCTGCAAGACAACTTTCTCTTCGACGGCACCATCGGCGAGAACATCCGCTACGGTCGTCCCGATGCGACGGATGCGGAGATGCGTGAGGCCGCGCGCATCGCGCACGTCGATGAATTCGTCGATCCGCTCGAAGCGGGCTACAACTCGATCATCGGCGAGCGCGGCATCAAACTCTCGGGCGGACAACGCCAGCGCATCGCGATCGCGCGTGCGATTCTCGCGGAGCCGGCGATTCTCATTCTCGATGAGGCGACGTCGAGTCTCGACAGCGAGAGCGAGGCGAAGATTCAGGACGGACTGCGCGCGCTGCGACAGGACCGCACGACGTTCGTCATCGCGCATCGACTGTCGACCATCCGCGGCGCCGATCAGATTCTCGTGCTCGAGAACGGCGAGATCGTCGAGCGCGGAACGCATGCGGAGTTGCTTGCGAAGGATGGCCGCTACAAGCAGTTGTACGACAAGCAGTACCACTTCGAGACGGACCGCTTCGTGAATCCGGGCGAAGAGCTGCAGCCGATTCCGGTGTAAACAAGAACGCCGCCGGGACGCCGGCTGAGCCCTGACTGCTCAGCCGGCGGAACGACGGCGTTCCTCGCAATACCGTGTTTCTTACAGCGACTTCGTCCAGAGAGTAGCGCCGCTGCTGCTGATCGCAACGAGATTTCGCGTTGCGGTGCCGCCTTCGGTCGCGGCCGGGACGACCACGATCGCGTACGTGCCGCCGCTGAACGGCTCGAGCGCGGTCACGTGTCCGGTGAACGTCGCGGTCCACGCCACTGCGCCGGTCGACGTGGAGCGCGCGGTGATCACGTCCGTTCCTTCGGTCGAACCTTCGCTCACGGAGAGGAGGTTGTTGCCCGAGAGCGTGATGTGTCCGCGATCGGTGAGCGTCACGCTCCACGCGGTCGCGCCGGACGATGTGATCGCGGTGAGCGTCGTGGTCGACGTGTCGGTGGCGTCGTCGCTGACGGTGCGCGTCACGAAGATCGTGCCGTCCGACGCGACGATCAGATTGCCGCCGCCGAAGCCGCCGCGATCATCGCCTCCGGGACCGCCGCCGGGCCGTCCGCCGCCGCGCGCGAACGCGGCACCAGCCGTCATGGTGAGAACGAGGATGAGTGCAATTGAAAGACGTTTCATGGCTTTGTTTCTCCTTTGTCAGCGGCATGACATAGAAAGCGCGGTGCCACGAACCGCGCAGAGAGGAAGGGCTGAAACGACGCGTCAGAATGACTCGGTGCCGTGCGACAGAATGACCCGCACCTGTGTCATCCCGTGCGCAAGCACGGGATGACACTCAGGCGTCAGTCGTCGGCGGTTTCTGCGGAGGCGGTTGTTGCGGTCGCGGCGGATTACCACCGCCGTCGTTGCCGCGATGTCCGCCATCGCGATCGCGCGGATTCTCGTGATTCCGCGGCTGCTCGCGATTCTCGTTGTCGCGGCGGCGTTGCTCGGGCATCGGGCGTGACGTCGGCGGTTCGTGGCGGCCGAACCTCGCTTCTTCGCCGGGACGCACGAACAACGGCTCGGGTCGCAGCGGCGACTGCACTTCGACGAGACCTTCGAACACATCGACGGTCGTGCGACCTTCAGCGTCGACGTGCACGTCGAACTGCGTGCCGCGCACGGCGAGCAGTGCGCCCGGCGTCTTCACGATGCGCGGCTCGCTGCCCGTGATTTTGTCGAACGCCGCGCGGATGCGGCCGCGCTCGAGCGTGAGGATGACGCCGGGCGTGTCCGAGGCGAGCGTGACTTGCGTCGCGCTGAAGATCTCGAAGCGCGCGCGTTGATCGTCCGATGCGATGAGCGCGGAGGAGAACCATCCGGTCTCGACCTGATCGCCGCTGCGCGCATGCGCGCCCTTCGCCGCGCGCTGCTCTTTGCCGGACGATGTCACGGTCACGGTGCGCTTCACGGAGTCGAAGCGATAGTCGAGCGGCTGACCGGCGGATGCATTGAGTGCGATCGTCGCGAACAGCAATGCCATCGAAATTTTCATCGGACCCTCTACTTGATTTCGAACCGCTTGATCTTGCGCG
>DASVNL010000742.1:0-4933 GCA_036383875.1 Thermoanaerobaculia bacterium | reverse complement strand
CGCCCATCCGTTGCGCGCGCTGCGGCACACCAACTTCCGGCTCTTCTTCGCAGGTCAGCTCGTCTCGCTCATCGGCACGTGGATGCAGCAGGTCGCGCAGTCGTGGCTCATCTATCGCCTCACCAAATCGACGCTCCTCCTTGGCGGCATCAGCTTCGCCTCGCAGATCCCGATTTTTCTCCTCGGCGCGATCGGCGGTCACGTCGCGGATCGCTTCGATCGCCGCCGCGTGCTCGTCATCACGCAGACGATCTCCATGGTTCTCGCGGGCATGCTCGCGGCGCTCACGCTCACCGGCGTGATTCACGAGTGGCACCTCTTCCTCCTCGCCGCGCTCCTCGGCATCGTCAACGCGTTCGACATCCCCGCCCGGCAGTCGTTCCTCGTGCAGATGGTCGAGCGCGAAGATCTGATCAATGCGATCGCGCTCAACTCCTCGATGTTCAACGGCGCGCGCATCGTCGGTCCGGCCGTCGCGGGACTGCTCGTCGCCGCGATCGGCGAAGGCTGGTGCTTCTTCGCAAACGCGGTCAGCTACATCGCGGTGATCGCGGGACTGCTGATGATGAGCATCACGCGCACGCCGGTTGCCCCGAAGACGAAGTCGCTGTGGGCGAATGTGGCCGAGGGATTTCAGTTTGTCGGAAAGACCGCGCCGGTGCGGGCGTTGCTCTTGTTGGTTGGCGCGGTGAGCTTCACCGCGATGCCGTACAGCGTCCTCATGCCCGTCTTCGCCGATCAGATCTTTCACTCAGGCGCGCGAGGACTCGGCATCCTGATGGGCGCGGCCGGAACCGGTGCGCTGATCGGATCGATCGCGCTCGCAGTGAAAGCGAGTGTGCACGGACTCGGACGCTGGGTCGCGATCGCGGCGACGACGTTCGGTGCGGCGCTCACTTTCTTCGCCTTGTCGCGACACTTCGCGTTGTCCGCGGTGATTCTCTGCGTTGCGGGCGGCGCGATGATGGTGCAGATGGCGTCATCGAACACGCTCATCCAGTCGATGGTGCCGGACGAACTGCGCGGCCGCGTGATGGCCGTCTACTCGATGATGTTCATGGGCATGGGACCCCTCGGCGCGCTCCTCGCGGGCAGCATCGCGGAACGCATCGGCGCGCCGTACACCGTCGCGGCGGGTGGCGTGATCACCGTGATCGCGGCGATCATCTTCGGACTGAGCATCCCCGCGCTGCGCGAACCCGCGCGTGCGCTCATCCTCGCGCAACAAGCAGGACCAACGGATCCCCCGCAACAATCGACGCCGACTGGTGCGGAACGGTAATCACACCGTCGCCATCAACTCTTCGATGCGACGCGCCAACTCATCGCGCGTTGCCGCGAATCGATTCGGACGCGTGACCGGATCGTCGATGCCCCATGACGGATCTTCGATCGGCCAGTGCTCGAGGCGTTTCGCGCCGGACCAGACTGGACAATCCTGCGCCGCGGAGTCGCAGACCGTGACGACGATGTCGAACGGCTGATTGATGAACTGCTCCGCGCTCTTCGACGTCTGTCCCGTCGCGTCGATGCCGATCTCGGCGAGCGCGCGAATCGCGAGCGGATGCACCCAGCCCGCAGGTCGCGATCCGGCGGAGAACACGTCCCACGCGTCGCCGTAATACGCGCGCATCAGCCCTTCGGCCATCTGCGAACGTGCGGCGTTGCCGGTGCAGAGAAACAGAATGCGTTTCTTCTCGCTCACGCGGGCACCGCCTCGAACGTGCGCTCGTTGTGAACGTTGCCGGTGTTGAGCGTCCCCGCGGGCTCGAACAGCACCACGTGCGCCTCACCGTTCGCGACGACCGGTCGATGCTCGACGCCGCGCGGCACGATGAAGAAGTCGCCTTCGTTCAACTCGACGTTGCCGTCGCGCAGTTCCATCGTCATCGCGCCCTTCATCACGAGGAACAGCTCGTCTTCATCCTCGTGGTGATGCCACACGAACTCGCCTGCGAGCTTCACCACTTTCACATGCTGCCCGTTCAGCTCGCCGACGATGCGCGGCTGCCAATGTTCCTCGAACGCTGCGAACGCTTCCGACAGATTCACTTTGCGCATGCGTAGGAAATAGCGCATCGGCGCGCTCGTGGCAATCACCTTGCTCCTCACACGGGCATGGCGAACGAGAAGTTACAGAAGCTCTA
The DNA here is from genome assembly GCA_036383875.1 of Thermoanaerobaculia bacterium. Lineage (GTDB taxonomy): Bacteria > Acidobacteriota > Thermoanaerobaculia > Gp7-AA8 > Gp7-AA8 > QHVT01. Next base: position 2,786 of record DASVNL010000742.1, on the reverse strand, counting down.
CGACCTCATCGAAGACATGCAGACGGCGATGTTCACCACGCGCCGCAGCGATGGACGACTGGTCTCTCGGCCGATGGCGACGCAGAAACACGCAGCGGGCGCGGACCTTTGGTTCGTCACGATGCGCGACTCGGACAAGCTCGAAGAGATCGAGTCCGACGAACACGTGAACCTCGCCTACTTCAAAGACCGCACGAAGGAGTGGGTGTCGGTGTCGGGGAAGGCGCGCGTCGTCAACGATCGCAACAAGATTCGCGAGCTGTACGCACCCGACTGGCGCGCGTGGTTCGGCGACGAAGGCGGCGAGCACGACGGCACGCCGGACGATCCGCGCATGGTCCTCATCGGCGTCGACGTCGAGATCGCGATGTTCCTCGAGGTCAACAAACCGCAGCCGGTCGTGCTGTTCGAGCTCGTGAAAGGAATGATCACCGGCAAGCCGCCGAAGATCGGCGAGATGCAGACCGTCGACGCGCGTCCGGGGCTCTGATCGCTACGGCGACAGTCGCTCGATGATCCAGTCCTTCGGCTCGCGCAGGCGGTAGGCGAAGCGATCGTGCAGACGATCGTCTCTCCCCTGCCAGAACTCGAGCTCGAGCGGGATCACGCGGAAGCCGCCCCAGTGCGGCGGACGCGGAACGGTGCGTCCGCGATAGTTCGCCTCCATCTCACGCGCGCGCAGTTCGAGGTCGCCGCGATCGGGGATGACCGCACTCTGACTCGACGCCCACGCGCCGAGCTGCGAGCCGCGCGGACGCGTCGCAAAGTACGCGTCCGCTTCTTCCGCGGTCGTCTTCACGGCCGCGCCTTCGATGCGCACCTGTCGTTCCAATGACGGCCAGAAGAAGCAAAGTGCGACGCGAGGGTTGTCGCTGAGCTGCGCGCCCTTGCGGCTGTTGTAGTTCGTGTAGAAGACGAAGCCGCGCTCGTCGAATCCCTTGAGCAGGCAGACGCGCGAGCTGACGATGCCGTCGCTGCCGCACGTCGAGACGGTCATCGCCTCGGGGAGCAACGGCTGCGCGGCTTTCGCCTCGTCGAACCAGCGGGCGAACTGTGCAAACGGATTCTTGTCGAGATCGTGCTCGAGCAGCGGTGTACTCACGAGGAACTCCTCTCACGCAACAACTGGTCGATTTTACGAATGACGCGATGCGACTCGGGGCCGGGCATCAGCTCGCGCGCGCGATCGAGCGTGACCCACGCCAGCTCGTTCGATTCGCCGCGATCCATGCTGATGTCCTCGGGACGCGAGGTGCGTGCAAGGTAGCGCACGTCGAAATGATCGTGATCGGGCTCGCCTTTGCCCGCGGGGATGCGATGAATGTCGAGGTCGAAGATCTGCGGCTGCGCGAGTCGCAGGTCCGGCAGTCCTGATTCTTCCACCCCTTCACGTAACGCTGCGATCGCCGGGACTTCGTCACCTTCGACATGACCGCCCATCTGCAGCCAGCGATCCAACCGGCGATGGTGATGCAGAAGCAGACGCCCGCCGTCGTCGACGATGTAGAGGCTGGCGGTGAAGTGTCCGGGTTGAAAGTGCGCGCGCGAGAACGGCTCGCCGGCGTTGTCGAGCAGCGCCAGCATCGCGCGCCTGTGCGTCTCCTCTGCCTCGTCGGCAGAAGCGTAGGCGCGAAGCTCGTCGAGGAAATCGTCGTGACGCTTCATCCCCATCAGTGCGACGGGAACCAATGATAGAGGAAGAAGTAGACCAGCACTCCCGTCACCGAGACGTACATCCAGAGCGGAAACGTCCAGCGCGCGATGCGGCGGTGTTTTGGCACATTCATCTTCAGTCCGTGCCAAACGCTCATGATCGCGAGCGGCACGATGATCACCGCGAGGATCGTGTGCGTGGTGAGGATCGTGAGGTACAGCGTGCGCCACATCCCCGTCCCGGCGAACTTCGTCACGACACCGCCGCGAATCGTGTGGTACGTGACGTAGCAGATCAGGAAGAGCACCGACGTCGTGCACGCCGAGAGCATGAAGAAGCGATGCTTCTGAATGTTGCGCGCGCGCCGGATGTACAAGTACGCGATGAGGAGAAAGATCCCGCTGAGTGCGTTGAGCGAGGCATTCAGCGGCGGGAAAAACTCGACAGCGGTCATCGGCCGCGTACGTTAGCATCCTCGGCCGTGAAGTACGACATCCGCCACGCCACACGCGACGACATCGCCGCGATCGAAACCGTCATGCGCCGCTCCCTCGACGTCATCGGACGCACCGCGTACGACGACGAGCAGGTCGCGAGCGCATCGCGCCACACGGCGCGCGTCGACGCGCAGATGATCGACGACGGGACGTACTTCGTCGCGGTTTTCGACGATCGGATCGTCGCCTGCGGCGGGTGGAGTCGTCGAGCAAAGCTCTTTCGCGGCAGCGCCGATCAGGAAGCCGACTCTCAGTTGCGACTGCTCGATCCAGCGATGGAGGCCGCGCGCGTGCGGGCGATGTTCGTCGATCCGGAGTTCGCGCGGCGCGGGATCGGACGCGCGATTCTCGAGAAGTCAGAGCACGCGGCGCGCGCGGAAGGATTCACGAAGACCGTGATGCTCGCGATGCTCTCGGGACAGGCGGCGTACGCGGCGTGCGGCTACGTCGCCATCGAGCCGCATGAGTTCGAGACTCCCGAGGGCGTGCGACTCGGCGCGACGTTGATGGAGAAGCTACTCAGCGAGTAGTTGTTCGACGGCCTGCGCGACCTGCTCGGGCACGGTGCCGTCGGTCGCGTCGTAGTACGCGCGAATGACGCCGTTCTTGTCGGCGACTGCGAACTTCGAGCTGTG
>DASVNL010000741.1:0-11784 GCA_036383875.1 Thermoanaerobaculia bacterium | reverse complement strand
GGTGCGACGTACTCGGCGAGCAAGGCCGCGATGCAGGCGTTTCTCGAAGGGAGCCGCATCGAGCTCGCGCCGTACGGCGTCGCGGTGTCGATCATCAATCCCGGGTTCGTCCGCACGCCGATGACGAAGAAGAACAAGTTCCCGATGCCGTTCATGATCGACGCGGACGAAGCCGCGGTGATCATCGCGGACGGACTGGAACGGCGGCAGCGCGTGATCGAGTTCCCGAAGCCGATGTCGCTGGTGATGCGACTGGTGCGGCTGATTCCGGATCCGATTTACGACGCGATCATGGCGCCGCAGGCGCGCCGCAGAAGGGGAAGCGAATGAAGCCGACGACGATGGTCCGACTCTGGTCGCTGCAGAACGTGTTTCTGTTGTGGCTGATCCGCCCGAAGATCCACGTGCTCAACGCGGATCAATGCATCGTGCGCGTCCCGCTGAACTGGATCACCCGGCGCAAAGACATCCGCGCCATGTACCTCGGCACGCTCTGCATGGGCGCCGACGTCGCCGCCGGCCTCATCGCGTTTCAAACCGTCGCGGAGAAGAAGCAGCGCATCAACTTCATCTTCAAAGACATGAAGGCGAACTTCCTGAAGCGCGCCGAAGGCGAGGTGTGGTTCACGAACGACGACGGACCGGTGATTCAGGATCTCATTCGTCGCGCGCTCGAAACGGGTGAGCGCGAAGAAGCGACCGTGCGCGTCACCGCGACGGTCCCGGAGAAGGGACCCGACGCGGTGGCGACGTTCGAGTTGACGCTGTCGATCAAGAAGAAGAGCTAGTTACTTCTTCTCCATCCGCCGCGCTTCCGCGTACAGCGTGTCGATCCACGTGTCCGTCTTGATGAAGCCCTGACCCCACGAGTCCCACTCGGCCAGCGCTTTCTCCGACTTCAACTGCTCCGCCGTTTTGCCCGCGGCGATGCCTTTCGCGACGACGCCCTGCGTCGCCTTGAGCACATCGACGAACTTGCGGAGTCCGGCTTTGTCGGAGAGCGGGCCGTGGCCCGGGATGATCTTCGCGTCGTCAGGAACGGTGCTGAGGACCTTCTCGAGATTCGCGATCAGACCTTTGACGCTGCCGCCGCTGTCCGTGTCGACGAACGGGAACGTTCCGTTGAAAAAGTCGTCGCCCATGTGCACGACGTTCGACTTCGTGAACCAGATCACCGAGTCGCCGTCCGTGTGTCCGTGCGGCATGTGCACGGCCTTCACATCTTCGCCGTTGAGGTGGATGGTCACGCTGTCGTTGAACGTCAGGACCGGCAGCGCGCCGGCTGGTGCGGGCGGCGTCGGATTCGCGCCAGTCCGACCGGTCACGAGGCGCTTGCGGACGTTCTCGTGCGCGACGATCGGCGCGGACTTGCCGAAATACTCGTTGCCGCCGGTGTGATCGCCGTGAAAGTGCGTGTTGAGAATGAAGCGCACCGGCTTGTCGACGATCGTCTTCAGCGCGGCTTCGATTTTCGGAGCGAGCGGCGCGTACTGATCGTCGATCACGACCAGCCCGTCCTCACCCGCGGAGACGCCGATGTTTCCTCCGGCGCCGGTGATCATGTAGACCGAGCCGGCGACCTTCGTCGCCTTCACTTCGACGGTGCTGAAGTCGCGCTGCTGCGCGGTTGCCGTCATCGTCATCACGAGTGCGAGGAGGAGAGTCAGGTACAGTCTGCGCATGGGCGGCGATTATAGGTGCTGACTCTTTCGGACCGGATCACCGAAGTCATGAACGCAACGCGGGCTCGCGTGAAAGTCGGCTACCCGTGGTGGCTCCGCCATCTCCTCGCCCGCGACGTCATCGCCATCACCCTCGGCCGCACGATCTTCGTCTCACCGCAGTTCGTCGAGCGTGCGCCGGACAAAGTCGAGCGCCTGCTGCGTCACGAGCTCGCGCATGTCCGGCAGGTCATCCGGCACGGGCTGATCGTTTTTCTCGTGCTCTACGTGACGGAGTTTGCGCGGCACTTCGTGCGCGTCCGGAACGTGTCGAAGGCCTATCAAATGATCTCGTTCGAGGTCGAGGCGAACGCTGCCGAACGGGATGAACTGCAAACGGCTCTATAATTTCCGAGCCGAACGCACAGATGATTCAATTCCATTCGCTGGAGAATCCCCAGCTCGAGCGCTTTCTCGAGCGGCATAAAGCCGGGCTGTCGTTGAAAGACGAGGTCGATCTCGATCTCGTTCTCCGGCAGATCCTGCAGAAGGCCAACGAGTTCGTTCCGGCCGAGTCGGGCTCGATCCTGCTCGACGATCCGTTCCGCAAAGTCGCGTCGCGCGGCGACAACGAGCTGGTCTTCATCGCGACCTTCGGTGAGTCGAGCCGCGACCTCGTCGGACATCGTCTCTCCGCGCGACACGGCATCGTCGGCCGCGTCTATCAGTCCGGCACGCCGTACCTCGCGGGAGACGTCGAGAAGGATCCGAACTTCTACGGAGAGATCGACGAACGGATCGGTCACAAGACGCACAGCGTCGTCGCCGTCCCTGTGTACATCGGGAAACACGTCTGCGGCGTGCTCGAGCTGATCAACCGGCTCGAAGGAAAGAGCTTCACGCGCCGCGACATGACTCTCCTCGAGATCTTCGCAGGCTACACGTCGTTCACGCTGCAGAACGCGCTCGACGCGAAACGCGCGCACGAGCTGGCGAAGAAGGACGACCTCACCGGTCTGTACAACGATCGCTGGTTCCACGTCCGCCTGACCGAAACGCTCACCGAGGCGCGGAAGACGGGCGAGAAGGCGGTGCTGATCTTCCTCGATCTCGACCGCTTCAAAGTCATCAATGACTGCCACGGACATCTCGCCGGCAGCCAGGTGTTGCGCGAGGTCGGGTTTCTGCTGAAGCGCGTGGTGCAACGCGCGAACGCGACCGTCGCGCGCTACGGCGGCGACGAGTTCGTGATGATCCTTCCGAATACGACGCTCGAAGAAGGCGTCGCGATCTGCGGCGAAATCTGCCGCTCGGTCGAGTCGACGACGTTCCTCGAGCGCGAGTGGGGATTCAGCATGCCGCCGCTGCGACTGCGTGGCGTGCTCTCCGCCTCGATCGGCATCGCCGAGTTCGTCCCTGACGCGTCGACGCCGCTGTCGATCGACCTCGAGAAAAGCGAGCTGTTGCGCCGCGCCGACGCCGCGATGTACCGCGCGAAATCGCAGGGTCGCAATCAGTTCGTCGTGTGGGATCAGACGCTCGCGCCGAGCAGCGGCGGCGAGCTTTCACCACACTGATTTTCACGGCCGCTCCAACCGAATCGTCTGCTATGGTTCGGCATCCACATTTGGAGGTATGGCCTTGGGCAAAATCACTGCTGAATACATCTGGATCGACGGTCAAAAACCAACGGCGAAGCTCCGTTCGAAGACGAAAATCCTCGACGGCGCCGTCAAAAAGATCGAAGACCTTCCTGAATGGGGCTTCGACGGCTCGAGCACCCAGCAGGCGAGCGGTCACTTCAGCGATTTGCTGCTCCGTCCCGTGAAGATCGTTTCGGATCCGCTGCATCGCGAGAACGACATCCTCGTTCTCTGCGAAGTGCTGAATCCGGACGGCTCGGTGCATTGGAGCAATACCCGCGCGCATCTGCGCGAAATTGCCGAGAAGTACAAAGAGCACGATCCGTGGTTCGGGATCGAGCAGGAGTACACACTCTTCGAAGGGAATCGCCCGATGGGCTGGCCGGACCATGGCTTCCCGGCGCCACAGGGTGGCTACTACTGCGGCGTCGGCAGCGACGAAGTGTTCGGCCGCGACATCGTGGAAGCGCACGCGGATGCCTGCATCCGCGCGGGCATCTCGATCGTCGGAACGAACGCCGAGGTCATGCCGGCGCAGTGGGAGTTCCAGATCGGAGCGGTCGGCCCGCTGGAAGTGGCCGATGAGCTCTGGCTCGCGCGGTGGCTGCTGTATCGCATCGGCGAGGAGTTCGGCGTCAGCGCGACGCTGTACCCGAAGCCGGTGAAGGGCGACTGGAACGGCGCGGGCGCGCACACCAACTTCTCGACGGCGGCGACGCGCAAGCCGGGCGGGATGAAGGTGATCGAAGAGGCAGTGCGAAAACTCGAGAAGCGTCACGAAGATCACATCAAGGTCTACGGCGCGCACAACGAGGAGCGTCTGACGGGCATGCACGAGACGGCGCCGATTCATCAGTTCCGCTCGGGCGTCAGCGATCGCGGCGCCTCGATTCGCATCCCGATGGCGACCTCGAACCTCGGCTACGGATACTTCGAAGATCGCCGTCCCGCGGCGAACATGGATCCGTATCAGGTCTGCGCGATTCTCATCGACACGGTTTGCGGCGACTATTGATTTGAATCAAGGACGGCGGGCTTTCGGGCCCGCCGTTTCATTCTTCGTCGACCCCGAGGTGTCGCAACTCCACTCGCTTCACGCCGTGCACTGCGACGAGTCTCTCCTGCAGCGGCGTGAGATCCGATCCCGACGCCGCGCGCATGATCACGCGCAACACCAGTGACTCGGGACCGCGATGCACCGACGTGCGAATCGGCTCCGCGATGTTGAACGCGCGCCACGTCGTATTCACGACGTTCAACGATTCGGCATCGCATTCGACGCGCATCTCGAACCGGCCGGGGAGCGCGTTGCGACGATCGCGGCGGATCAACTTCTCGACTCTGCGGCCGGCGAGCTGCGTCACGACGATGCCGCCTGTGAGCACGCCGGCAATCGCGAACTGTCCGAGTCCGACGGAGACGCCGACGCTCGCAGCGGACCACAACGTCGCGGCGGTGGTGAGGCCTTGCACGGTCAGGCCGCGATGCATGATCACGCCGGCGCCGATGAAGCCGATGCCGCCGACGACCGCGGCGGCGATCTGTCCGGGGTTGTGATTCCCCGGGCCGAACGTGTCGGTCATCATCGCGAAGGCGGCGGCGCCGAGGGTGACGAGCGCCATGGTCTTGAGCCCGGCTTGCTTCAAACGCCACTCGCGCTCGACGCCGATGACGGCGCCGAACGCGAGGGCGAGTGCGAGGCGGGTGACCGCGACGTCGAGAGGAATCACTGGCGCGACATTTGTGGGATGCCGAGCCAGAACCCGGCCGGATACATCGTGTAACCGTGCAGGTCCTTGTCCATCACCGCCACGTTGATCTGGTGATACAGCGAGACGTACGGCAGGTCTTCCTGCACGAGCCGCTGAATCTCCGCGTAGATCTGCTTGCGCTTGTTGCGATCGAACGTCGAGCGCCCTTCCATGATGAGCTGGTCGATGCGCGCGTTCTTGTAGTAGCCGCGATTCTGGCCTTCGGGCGGCAGGTTCGCGGAGTGGAAGATGATGTAGTAGAAGTCGGGATCGCCGATGCCGTTGCGGCTCAGCGAGTACATCTGGAAGTTGCCCTTCGACACTTCATCGAGGAACGTTCCGAACTCGCTCGTCTGAATCTCCAGCTTGATGCCGACCTGCGAGAGCATCTGCTGAATCATCTGCGCGCGGAGATTCGCCTCGACGTCCGTGGACGTCTTGAACGTCAGCGAGAAGCGGGTCTGCGGACCATCGCCATCCGGATCCTTGTAACCCGCGGCGTCGAGGAGCTGCTTCGCTTTGCCCGGATCGAATGGATACGCGGGCAGGTTCGTCGCGCGTGCCCAATGCCCTTCAGCGAACATCGAATCCGACGGCACGCCGTGGCCGCGCAGCAGATCGTCGACGATGCGCTTGCGATCGATCGCGTGTGCGATCGCGCGACGCACTTCGACTTTCGAGAGGATCGGATCTTTGAGATTGAAGGCGAGGTACTGCCACACCGAGCCCGGCTTCTTGATGACTTGATGCTTCGGGCTCTTCTCGAACTCGCCGACGTTCTCGAACGGGATCTGGTTGATCTCGAGATTCACGGTGCCTCGACGCATTTCGAGGACCATCGTCGTGAGGTCGGGGATCACGCGCACGACGATCGTCTTGATCTTCGGCGTGCCGCCGTACCACGTGTCCGACGCTTCGAGTGTGAGGCTTTCGTCGGTCTTGAACTCGACGACTTTGTACGGCCCGACGCCGATCGGCTTCGTGCGCGCGACGTTCGTGTCCGTGCCCTGCGGCACGATGCCGACGTTCAGGTTGTCGAACAGACCGCCGTTCGGTTCCTTCAGCTTGAACACGACGGTCTGTGCGTCCGGCGCCTCGATGCTCGCGACCGACGAGTAGCCGGACTTTTTCGAGCTGATGAAGTTCGGCGCCATCAGCGAGTCGTACGTCCACTTCACGTCCGCCGCGGTGACGGGCTTGCCGTCCTGAAACTTCGCGGCCGGATTGAGCTTGAAGATGATCGTGCGATCGTCGGGCGTTTCCCATGACGATGCGACGTCCGGCGCGTAGTCGAGCTCCGGCGTGACGCGGATCAGACCGCGGCAGCAGAGATCGAAGATGCGGCCGGACGCGTTGTCCTGTCCGACGCGCGGGTCGAGGTTGGTGGGGCTGCTCTTCAGGCCGATGACGAGGCGATTTGCATCGTCGCCACCGCTGCCCGAGCCATTTTTCTTTTCGCCTCCGCCGCATGCACTCAGAAGCAGAGTCATGGCGACCGCGAGCGCGATCAACTGGCGATGTCTCATCGTGTTACTTCCTCCGATGACCGAATTACAAGAGAGGTGCCGGGGCGGGTTCAACTTGTATCATGCCCCTCATGCGGTTCCGAACATTTGTGATTCTGAGCGCACTAATGCTCGCGATCTGCGCGCACGCCCAGCAGAAAGTCATCGTCCTCGGCTTTGACGGCGTCGACGCCGGCTACACCGAGCGATGGATGAACGAAGGGAAGCTGCCGAACCTCGCCAAACTGCGCGCGAACGGCACTTACCGGCCTCTGCTTCCGACGACGCCCGCGCAGACGCCCGTGTCGTGGTCGACGTTCAGCACCGGCATCGACCCGGGCCGCACCGGCATCTTCGATTTTCTGCGACGCGATCCGAAAACCTACCTCCCGGTCTTCGCCGCGTTCGACGAAACCTCCGAGCCGTTCCTGTTCGGCAAGCGCAATCCTCCATTCATTGCCGGCGCCGTCGCGCTGCTGTTCGTGCTGATCGCGGCGATCCTGCTGATGCGACGACGCCGCGTCGGCGGAATCGTCGTCGTTGCGATCGGACTCGCGCTCGCGGCAGGTGCGTTCATCGCGGTGAAGAAGTACATCCCGGAGACGCGACCCGGGGTCGTGAATCGCCGGCAGGGCACGCCGTTCTGGACGGCCGCCGCGGATGCAGGGAAGAAGGCGACAATCGTTCATGTCCCGGTGACGTTTCCGGCCGAGGACTTTCATGAGGGGCACATGCTCTCGGGGCTCGGTGTGCCGGATATGTCGGGCCGCGTCGGCAAGCCGTTCTTCTTCTCGTCGGAGCTCGATTTCAAACGCACGGGCAACAACGAGTTCTCGATCGAAGTCGTCCAGCTCGAAGACAACAAGGGCGTGATCAACACGTCGATTCAGGGACCGCCGAACAAGCTGTTCAAAGAGCCGCCGTTCATCGCGATCCCGATGACCATCACCGTCGCGGACGATCGCAACTCGATCCAGATCGACGTCAGCGGCCAGAAGCTCAATCTGAAAGCAGGCGAGTGGACGGGCTGGGTGAACTTCGAGTTCCCGTTCAATCCGCTCATCAAAGTGCACGGCATCAGCCGCTTTCATCTGATCAGCGTGCAGCCCGAGATCAAGTTGTATCTCTCGCCGATCAACTTCGATCCGCGCTCGCTGCCGCCGGGCTTCCGCGTTTCGACGCCGTCGAGCTGGGCGCCCGAGCTCGCGAAGCAGCACGGACCGTACAAGACCCTCGGCTGGCAGATCGACACGTGGGCGATCTCGGAAGGATTCGCGACGGAGCAGATTTTCTGGGACGACATGGAGTGGACGGTCGCGCAGTCGCGCAAGATGTTCCACTCGTTCCTGCAGCGCGACGACGATCTGATCGTGCAGTGCTTCGAGTTCCCCGATCGCGTTGGCCACGTGTTCTGGCACGTCGTCGATCCGAAGCATCCGGCGTACGACGCGAAACTCGCCGCGGCGTGGGGCGACGCGCTGCTGAAGTCGTATCAGTTGATGGACGCCATCGTCGGCGACGCGATGGCCGCCGCAGAGAAGCGCAACGCGCTGCTCATCGTCGCGTCGGATCACGGCTTCGCGTCGTTCCGCAAGAGCGTGCACTACAACACGTGGCTCGTGCTGAATGGCTACATGACGCTGAAGACGGGCGTCGTCGCGAAGGCGCGCAATCTGGAGATGCTGTTCGATCAGGGACAGTTCTGGGAAAACGTCGACTGGTCGAAAACACGCGCGTACGCAGTCGGACTCGGCGAGTTGTACGTGAATCTGAAAGGCCGCGAGTCGCAAGGGATCGTCGAGCCAGGCGCGGACTACGACGCGCTGAAGAAGGAACTGCAGGAACGCCTCGTCGCGATGCAGGATCCCGAGACCGGCGAACACCCGGTGCGCCGTGTCGTGTCGCGCGAGCAGGCCTACAAGAAGTTCGACCCCAACATGATCCCGGACCTCATCGCGCTCAACAACGACGGCTACCGCGTCTCCTGGCAAACCTCCCTCGGCGGCGTCCCGAAGGACGTATTCGAGGTGAACAAAAACGTCTGGAGCGGCGACCACTGCTCCGTCGACCCCGAAATCGTCAAAGGCATCTTTTTCTCGAATCGCAAACTGACCACGGACCGAGCGCCGTACATCGCCGATGTGTATCCAACGGTGTTGGGCGCGCTGGGCGTGAAAGTGCCGTACGAGGTCGATGGGGTAGAGTTGAAGTAGCGATGGTGAACGTCGAAAAGCTCGTCGAGTTCGTGAAGGCGATGAATCGCGAAGGCGTCGAGTACATCACCTTCGGAGCGATCGCTTTGATGGCTCACGGCATCGTGCGAGCAACCGAGGATGCGGATTTTTTCATCGCGCCCACGGTTGACAACATCGAGCGGCTGAAAAAAGCGTTGCGCTCCGTTTGGGATGACCCGAGCATCGACGAGATTCGTGCGGACGAGCTCATGGGCGACTATCCATCTGTCCGCTATGGTCCGCCGGAGGACGATGTCTCGATGGACTTTCTGACTCGCCTGGGCGAGGTGTTCTCGTACGAGACGCTCGATTGGCAAGTGGCCGATCTCGACGGCGAGCCGCTTCGCGTCGTTACCCCGGCGCAGCTTTACCGAATGAAACGAGACACGGTCCGGCACAAAGACAAGATCGATGCCGAGGCGCTGCGCGTCGAGTTTTCGCTGCCGGAGAACTGATGCCGGTTTGGAAATACAGAAGTGTCGAAGAAATGCCGGAGGCGTGGACGATCAAGCGTCACGTTCCACTGGCACAACGTCTGCGCGCTATATTGGCGCTTGGCAGATTGATCGAGCCGTTGCAGATGCCTCGGGGCGTGCGCAAGTTCCGCTCCATCGAAGAGGCGAACGAGGAGCGTGAACGTTACGAGCGTGCACGCCTCGAGCGCATCCGCGCGCGCAACGAAGCCCGCAAGCAATAAAACTCCATGGATTACAAACGACTACTGACCCAGGTCGAGCGGACGCTCGAACAGATTGACACCGGCGATTCGCCGACGACGACGGTTGCGCAGATCGCTGAAACCATCGCCGCGAACTTTCGCGATGAGTTGGGCATCACGGGTGGGCGCGTGTACGAGTCGCGCGATGCTTCGTATGAGCTCGTCGCGCGGTTCGGGGAGTTCGTGCACGGCGAGTTGGGGATCGAGGTTCCGAAAGATTACAAGCCGATCGAGCTGGTGATCGAGAACGGGATCGTGGTGATGGATCCGAGCGATCCGGGAGTCGATCCCGTGCTCGAGGAGAAGCTCGGCGCGCATCGCTTCTGCGCGATCTCAGTCGGCGATGAGGATTACATCATCGCGTGGAACGTCTCGGCAGCGCTGAGTCGCGAGGACATTCTCTTCTCGCTGAACCTCATCCGCTACGCGATCAACCAGCGCATTCGGACGCAGTGGTACGAGTCGCTGATCGTCGAGGCGCAGCGCATCCAGCAGTCGATCCTCCCGTCGCGCGTGCCGCAGTACGCGGGCTACGACATATGGGGCCGGACCATTCCGGCCGAGATCATCAGCGGTGACTTCTACGATTTCATCCCCGTCTCCGACAACGTCCTCGGCCTCGCCGTCGCGGATGGATCGGGACACGGACTGCCCGCGGCGCTCGTCGTGCGCGACGTCTACATGGGCCTGCGCATGGCCACGGACCGCGACTTCAAAATCATCCGCACGCTCGAGAAGCTCAACCACATCATTCATCGCGGCCGCCTGACGACGAAGTTCGTGACGCTCTTCTACGGCGAGCTCGAGACCGGCGGGATCCTCATCTATTGCAACGCCGGACACAATCCGCCGTTCCTTCTCCGCACGAACGGCAAGACGGAGTTCCTGCGCAACGGAGGTCCGGTTCTCGGTCCGATGCCCGACGCCACGTACACGCGCGGCTTCGCGAAGCTCGAGCCGGGCGATCTGCTGTGCATGTATACCGACGGCATCATCGAGGCGATGGATCGCAACGATCGCGAGTTCAGCATCGAGCGACTCGTGCGCGTCGTCCGTGCGAATCGCACGCGGACGTCGCAGGAGATCGGGCAGGAAGTGCTGTCACGCGTCGCGAAGTGGGGACGCGAGGGACAGGACGATCGCACGGTCGTAATCATCCGCGCCATCGAGGTTTGACGATGGCCGACGTCCTCTACTTCAACGGCCGGTTCACGACCACTGACGAACGCGTCCTCGGCGTCGAAGATCGCGGCTTCCAATTCGGCGACGCGATCTACGAAGTCTTCAAGTTCATCAACCGGCGCCCGGCGTTTCTCCTCGAACATTTCCGGCGGATGGAGAAGAGCCTCGCGCAACTCGAGATCACCTGCCCGTGGACCGAGCAGTCGTACGCGGCGACGATGCGCGAGCTGCTCGATCGCACGACGTTCGACGACGGCATCGTCTACATCCAGATCTCGCGCGGCGAAGGGAAGCGCGCGCACTTCTGGCCCGAGAATCTCGCGCCGACGGTGATCGCGTATTCGCGCGCGTTCACGTTCCCCGATGCCGCGCGCAAAGAGCGCGGGATCAAAGTCGTCACGACGGACGACCAGCGCTGGCACTTCTGCAACGTGAAGTCCGTGAACCTCCTCGGCAACGCGATCGCGAAGAAGCACGCGCAACGCGCCGGCGCGGATGAAGCGATTCTTCTCGCGGACGGATTCGTGCGCGAAGGTGCGAGCTCCAGTTTCTTCGCGGTTCGCAACGGCGCGCTCGTCACGCATCCGCTCGACGAGAGCATCCTGCCCGGCGTCGTACGCGATCGCGTGATCGGACTCGCGCTCGCTGCGAAGATCCGCGTCGACGAGCGGCCGCTGCGCGAGGCGGAGCTGTTCGATCTCGACGAGGCGTTCATGACCAGCACGACGCAGGGCGTGATGCCGATCGCGGAGATCGACGGCCGCGTGATCGGCAACAGTCGCCGCGGCGAGATCACGACGCAGTTGCAGCAATCGTTCGACGAGCTCGAAGCGCGCGCTTAGTAGAGACCGCGCACGAGATCGCCGTACCCGTTGAATGGCAACGTGCGACGCACGTCCAGCGTCCCGAGCATGCGTTCCGTGAGTTGCGACCAGCGCGGATGCGGCATGTGCGGATCGACGTTCGACTCGAACGGATACTCGTGCGGCGCGAGGTCTTCCCAGAACGTGTGTGGTTGCTCCGCGACGAGCTCGATCTTCACGACGGACTTCGGCGACTTGTAGCCGTACTTCCACGGCACGACGATGCG